>NZ_JAAALN010000019.1 GCF_009906795.1 Kineococcus siccus | reverse complement strand
GTGCGGGGGAGCCGGGGCATCAGGAGGGGTGCACACCGTCCAGCACGGGAGCCATCCGGTCGACCACCGCGCGCCAGCTGAACTCGCGCGACGTGCGGCGGCGCGCCGCGTCCGCCATCGCGAGCGCCTCGTCGGGGGAGCGCAGGACGCGGGCCAGCGCGGTGGCCAGCGCCGCGGGGTCGCGCGCGGGCACGACGGTGCCCTCGCGGCCGTCCGTCAGCACGTCGGGGATGCCGCAGGACGCGGTCGTGACCACGGGGACCCCGTGGGCCATGGCCTCCAGCAGGACGAGCGGCAGCGGGTCGAACACCGAGGGCAGGCAGAAGACGTCGGCCGCGGCGTACAGCTGCGCGATGCGCGCGCGGTCGTGCACGCGCCCGAGGACTTCCACGCCGGGCTGCGCGGGCAGGTCCGGGCGGGTGCCGACCAGCTGCAGCCGGGCGCGCGGGAACTCGGTGCGCAGCGTCGCGAACGCCGCGAGCAGGTCGTGGCCCCCCTTGCGCGCGAAGTCGTTGCCGATGAACAGCAGCGTCGGGCCGTCGTGGCCCCAGGCCGCGCGGCGGCGGGCCGTGGAACTGGGCTGCAGCTCGCCGTTGACGCCGGCCCCGACGACGCTCACGGCGGCGGGGTCGACGCCGTACTCCTCCACGAGCGAGCGCCGTGTGTCCCGGCTGAACGCGAACACGTGCGCGGCGTCGCGGTAGATGCGCTCCTCGCGGGCGTACCAGCGGGCCAGCGCCTTGCCGCGCAGCGGGTTCCAGGCCGGCCACTGCTGCGCGGACTGCCGGTGGGTGCAGTCGACGTACAGGTGGGTCGCGGCGCCGGGCACCTCGAAGAGGGCGTGCACCTGGAACACCGGAGCCTGCGGGAACCCCGCGCGCCGCCGGGCGTCCACCGCGCGCGCGGTGCGGAAGCGGTGGCCGAGGCCGCTCTTGTAGAACTGCTCGGCCCAGCGCACGCGCGAGGGACGGACCGTGGCGAGGGCCACGACGGCGCGCTGCCACGGGGACAGCTCCGCGTCGATGCGCCCGAGCACGGGGTAGCGCCGCTCGAGCTCGGCGAACAGGTACGGCGTCAGGGCGTCGCCCCGGGAGGCGAGGAGCAGACCGGTCGCGGTCGCGCTCCGCTGCGGGGGATCGATCAGCCCGGGCAGGGGGTGTTCCACGACCACGGAGGGTCCTCTCAGGCGGCGGGGTGGGACGGGACCGTCTCGCGGTGCGGCACCGAGGGCAGGCCCAGGCCGGCGAAGACCCGGAGGTAGGCGGCGACGGAGGCCGACCACGAGTGCGGGTCGGCGAAGCGGCGCCCGCGCAGCGTGAGCAGCTGCCGCAGCGCGACCGCGAGGGCGGCCGGGTCGGCCGGGGGCACCGGCAGGGCGCCGTCGTACTCCGCCGCGGCCTCGACCAGGCCACCGACCGACGACACGATCGTGGGCAGGCCGGCGCTCATCGCCATGTGCAGCGGGCCGGAGGCCGACGAGCGGCGGTAGGGCAGGACGAGGGCGTCGGCCGCCGCGAAGTGCTCGCGGACCTCGGCGTCGCTCACGTAGCGGTTCACGACGTCGATGAGGTCGGCGTGCGGGCTGGCGGCGGCGGCCTCGAGCGGGTGCGTCCAGCCCTCCCACGTCTCCCCGACGATGCTGAGCCGGAACTGCTCGGCCACGTCGCGGGGCAGCGAGGAGAACGCCTCGACGAGGTCCTCGAGGCCCTTGTACGGGCGGATCGTGCCGAAGAACAGCAGGTTCATCGGCGGGGTCGAGGGGGCGGCGTCGTCGCTCGGCCGGCGGCTCGCCGGGACGGGGGACGGCGTCGCGGCGGCGGCCGGCGGTGCGACCACGTGGTCGTAGGGGCCGTGCGGGATGATCGTGACGGCCGCGGGGTCGAGGCCGTACGCCTCCTGCAGCAGCGCGGCGTCGTACGCCGAGTGCACGACGTGGGCGTCGACGCGGCGCAGCAGGGCCCGCATCGCGAGCTTCACGTACCGCACGACGCCGGGGATGCGGGCCTCGCCCGTGTCCTGCACCTCGTGCCACTCCACGACGACCTTGGCGCCGCGACGGCGGGCCAGGGTCGCGAGCAGCAGGTAGGAGTGCAGGACGGCGCCGGTCCACCACTGCAGGACGACCACGTCGGGGCGCTGCTGGCCCAGGAAGGCCGCCGCGGCCGGGGCGCTGCGGCCCCAGTACCAGTCGACCCCGTCGAAGACGTCGACGTCGGGGGCGTACTCGAGGTCGTTGACGACCGAGCCCACGCGGGCGCGGCCGGGGTACAGCGCGGTCGGCACGAGGCGGCGCATGAGCAGCGCGCTCGTGGGCGTGACCTGCGCGAACGCGTTGGTCAGGCGGCAGGTGAAGTAGCTGATCCCGGAGGTGAAGCGCCAGCCCGACCCGACGACGAGGACGCGGGGTGCGCCCGTCTGCGCGCCGGTGCTCACGCGTTCTCCCGCAGGTGACCCGTGGCCTCGACGTGGACGTCGAACGAGCGCAGGTCGATGACCGTGTCGGCCGCGGGAGCCGTCGTGAGGTTGTCCACGGCGGCCTGGCGCTGCGCGGCCACCTGGGGGGTGGGGGCGTGGGCGACGCTGAGGACCTCGGCGGCGGGGGCCGCGGTGTGCGTGCGGCCGTCGCGGAGGCGCTCGGTGAGGATCGTCTTGAGCACGCGCAGGCCGTCGCGCACCGCGTGCAGGTTGCTCTCGCCGTGGATGCGCTGCAGCTCCACGCTGGGGACCTCGTGGATCGCGAGGTCGGCGGCCGCGACGCGGCAGTTGATGAGGGTCTCGATCTCGAACCCGTCACCCCACTGCGCGGAGGGCAGTCGCGAGGACGGGATGTTCAGGTGCGGCAGCACGTCCCGCCAGAACGCGTTGTAGCCGTAGCAGAGGTCGGTGTACTTGGTGCGGAACAGGACGTTCGTGATGAGGGTGAGCATCCGGTTCCCGGCGTCGCGGATGACCGTGATGTCCTCGCTGCCGCCGGCGGCCAGCACGCGGCTGCCCTTGGCGAAGTCCGCGCCCGCGGTCAGCGCGGTGACGAAGTCGTCGATCTCGCGCGGGTCGGCGGACCCGTCGGCGTCGAACATGACGACGATGTCACCGGTCGCCGCCTCGAAGCCCACGGCCAGGGCGTTGCCCTTGCCCTTGCGGGTCTGCTGCAGGAAGGCGGCGGTGGGCAGGACGCGCGCCACGACCTCGGCCGTGTCGTCGGAGGAGTGCCCGTCGACGACGATGACCTCGTGCACCTCCGGCAGGAGGGGCAGGACGACCTCGAGGTTGCGGGCCTCGTTGCGGGCGGGGACGACGATGGTCACCTTCGGTGCGGAGACGTCGCGCAGCTTCGTTCGGGTCATGTGAGGGTCCTCCGGCGGATGAGCAGTGATGTCTGAGCCCGCGTCGTCGAGGGAGCGACGAGTGGTGACCGTCGTTCCGTTGAGATTAGGGCAAGCACGCACGCCGTTCGGAGCCTCTTCGGGGATGGATGGGCCGTCTGTGCAAGTACTTCGCTGAGTAGCGTAAATGTCACTCTGAGTAGTCGCACAGCGCGGTCGGACGTGGTTCCCCCGTCGGCCACAAGAACTCACGAGGCGTCACAACTCGTGACTCAGCGCTTGAGCCGCCGGCGAGTGGCTTTCCAGGAGCCGCTGTGCCGCAACGGATGTGCCGGGAGGCGGCGGAACCGGACCGGCGTGGTCCACCCGCGCTGGAGTTCCGTCGGCAGTGGCTCCCCGTCCCCCGCGCGCCGGACGGGTGCGGCCGGGCTGACGATGGGTCACACTGGCCGTCGCGTCGCGGAGTGCGGAGCAGCAGAGGCCGGCACCCGCCGGGCCTCCCTCCGGAACCCACCCGCCCGCCGTCGTCGTCTCCGGTGCCTGTCGGCACCGAGCAGCACGCCCGAGGGGGAGCCCACCGTGGAACCGAAGACCGCCGTCTCGCGACGAGGTGCCCGTGCCGCCGGCCGGGGCGCGTCGCTCGTCGCCGTCGTCGTCGCCGCCGTCCTGCTGGCGCTGCTGTCCGCGCCCGGAGCCCGCGCGGCCACGGTCCCCGGGGACGCGTGGGTGCGCGCCGGGCACCTGATCCCCGGCCTGGAGGCCATGGACATCACGGCCACGCCGGCCGGTGGAGGCGCTCCCGTCGACCTCGCGCGCGGCGCGGGCTACGGCGACGTCGCCGCCTACCAGCGCCTCGCACCGGGCAGCTACACGGCCGAGGTCCGCCCCGCGGGCGCCGCGGCCACGACGGCCCCCGTGCTCTCGAGCACCTTCACCGCGGCCGCCGGCAAGGCCTACACCCTCGCCGGGCTGGGCTCGCTGCAGGCCCCGCGCCTGGCGAGCCTCGAGGACGACCTCACCCCGCCGGCCGCCGGCCAGGTGCGCGTGCGCGTGCTGCCCGCCGCCTCCGCCGCCCCGGCCGTCACCGTCACCGCCCGCGGCGGCCCCGTGATCGCCGACGGTGCCGCGTTCGGCCAGCCCACGGGCTACGCCTCCGTGCCCGCCGGCAGCTGGGTCCTCGAGACGGCCGCCCCCGGCCTGCCGGCCGCCACGGCCACCGTCGACCTCGCCGCCGGTGGCGTCTACACGCTCGTCGTGGTCGACGCCGACGGTGCCCTGGGCGTGCGCGCCGTGACCGACGCCGCGGGTGCCGCGGCCATGCCCGTCGGTGGCGCGCAGACCGGCGGCGGTGGCACCGCCCCCGCGGCCACCACCTCCTCGACGTCCCCGGCCACCACCGGGTCCGTCCTCGCCGGTGGCGTCGCCCTGCTCCTCGCCGCCGCCGTGCTCGGGCGCCGAAGGGTGCGCAGCCGGGCATGAGCGCGCTGCACCGGGCGGGAGGACTGCTCGCCGCGGCGGTCCTCCTGACCGGCTGCGCCGCCTCGGGTCCGGCCGGGAGCGCCGCCCGGCCCTCGTCCGCCCCGAGCGCGTCCACCCCGAGCACGTCCATCCCGAGCACGTCCACCCCGAGCACCCCGGCGAGCACGCCGTCCGCGACGGACGCCTCGCCCGCCCCGGCGGCGGGCGCGCCGGCGGGCGCCGGCGGCGTCGCGGAGGGGTCCGTGCCCGTGCCCGCGTCGGCCACGAGGGTGGCCGACCCGGCCCACGTGCCCGTGCGGCTGCAGGTGCCCGCCATCGGCGTCGACGTGCCCCTCGCGGGGCTGGGCATCGCGCCCGACGGGACGCTGGAGGTCCCCACCGACTTCCAGCAGGTCGGCTGGTTCGAGGGCGGCCCGCCCCCCGGCGACGTCGGGCCGGCGATCATCGCCGGCCACGTCGACTCCCGCAGCGGCCCCGCGCCGTTCTACCGGCTGCGCGACCTCGCGCCCGGCGACGAGGTCCTCGTCACCCGGGCCGACGGCACGCTCGTCTCGCTGCGCGTCGACGGCGTGGCCCAGTACCCCAAGGCCGCGTTCCCCACGGCGGCCGTCTACGGTCCGGTGCCCGGCCCCGCCCTGCGCCTGGTGACGTGCGGCGGCAGCTTCGACCGCACCTCGGGGCACTACCGCGACAACGTCGTGGTCTACGCGTCCTGACGGGCGGACGGGAGCCCAGCGCACGACGGTTCCAGCCGGCGGCGGTTCAGCGGGCGGCGGTTCAGCGGGCGACGGGAGCCGTCACGGCGTCCGTGAGGGCGACGAGGTCGGCGGGGGCGAGCTCCACCTGCAGGCCGCGGCGGCCGCCGCTGACGAGCACCGTGGCGTGCGTCAGCGCCGACGCGTCCACGACCGTGGGCAGCCGCGTCCGCTGCCCCAGCGGGCTGATGCCCCCCAGCACGTACCCGCTGGCGCGCTGGGCCCGGGCGGGATCGGCCAGGGTGGCCCGCTTGCCCCCCGCGGCCGCCGCGAGCGCCTTGAGGTCCAGCGTCGAGGCGACGGGCACGACGGCCACGACGAGGCGGCCGTCCACGTCGGTCAGCAGCGTCTTGAGGGCCCGCTCCGGGGTGACGTCGACCCCCTGCGCGCGCAGGGCCCGGACCGCCTCGTCCCCGAAGCGGCTCTCCCCGTCGGCGTGCGGGTAAGGGTGGGCCGTGTGCGCCGTCCCCGCCTCGGCGAGCACGCGCAGCGCCGGCGTCCCGGCCTCCGCCCCGCGGCGGCGGTCCCTCGCCACGACGCGGCTCAGTTCGGGTTGGGCGCGTCGCCGGGGACGTCGGAGGCCGGCACGGTCCCGAAGGTCGTGATGAGGCCCAGCTCCTGCTTGAGCAGGTCGAGCTCGGACTGCAGGCGCGTGCGGGTGTCCGGCGCCTCGAGCAGCCGCTGACGCTCGACGAGCGGCAGGACCGCCGCGGCCGCGACGAGGTAGGACAGCACCGACGGGTCGTCGGGCGCGCTGCTGCCCCCGATGTCCAGCTGCTCGCGGTACTCGTCGAAGCGGCGCCGCACGCCCGCCGCGAGCACCTGCACCTCGGGGTCCTCGTCGGCCTCGTCGCCGTCCTCCCCGAACGGCTCGACGACCCCCGTCAGGTACGGCGTGCCCGCGTCGGCGTCGACGTCGACGACCCGGAACCGCGAGGCCCCCACCGTGACGATCTCGTACCCGCCGTCCTCCAGCTCCGTCACCTCGCGCAGCAGGGCCACGCAACCCACGGCGTGCAGGGCCTGCACGTTGCCGTCACCCACCTCGTGGCCGGCCTTGATGGCGACGACGCCGAAGCCGCGGGGGGCGTCCTCCTCCTGCGCGACGAGGTCCGCCACGAGCGCGCGGTAGCGCGGCTCGAAGATGTTCAGCGGCAGCACGAGGCCGGGGAACAGGACGCTGCCCAGGGGGAACAGCGGGAGGCGTTGCGTCACCCGGGTCACCCTAGGCTCTGGCCGCGGCCCCCCGGCGCACGCGGCGTCGCCGCCCGCGCCCTACCCTGCGCGCGTGGTGAGACTGCGGATCATCGACGCCTTCACCGACCGCCCGTTCGCGGGCAACCCGGCGGGCGTCGTCGTGCTCGACCGCCCGGCGGACGAGGGCTGGATGCGCGACGTCGCCGCCGAGCTCAACCTCTCCGAGACCGCGTTCGCGGTCCGCACGCCGGCGCCGGGCGCCTACGGCCTGCGGTGGTTCACCCCGCTCGTCGAGGTCGACCTCTGCGGTCACGCGACGCTCGCCACCGCGCACGCGCTCGCCGAGGACGGCGCGGCCGGGCCGTTCGCCTTCGCCACCCGCAGCGGTGAGCTGCGCGCCGACGTCGGTGGCGACGGGACCGTCCGGCTGGACTTCCCGGCGCGGTCGACGACCCCCGTCACCGGCCCGCTCGTCGACGTGCTCACCGCGGCGCTGGGCACCCCGGCCGTGGCGGTCTGCACCGACGGCGTGGACGTCCTCGTCGAGGTCGGCCACGAGGAGGTCGTGCGGGCGCTGGTCCCCGACGTCGCGGCGCTCGCGGGCGTCGACGCGCGCGGCGTGGTGGTCACCGCGGCCACGACCCCCCGCCCCGGGCTGGACGACGCCTCGCTCGGCGCACCGGACGTCGTCTCCCGCTGGTTCGGGCCGCGGGTCGGCGTCGCGGAGGACCCGGTCACGGGCAGCGCGCACTGCACGCTCGGCCCCTACTGGGCCCCCCGGCTCGGCCGCAGCTCCTTCGTGGCCCACCAGGTCTCCCCGCGCGGCGGGGTCGTGCACGTCGAGGTCGTCGGTGACCGCGTGCACCTGCGCGGGCACGCGGTGACGGTGCTGGACGGCGACCTGCGCGGCCCGGCCAGCTCCTAGACTCCACCCTCGTGACGACACCCCTGCTGCGCCGCATCGACCTGCGAGGCCAGAGCCTGGACCCGGTGGCCCTGCGGGCCGTGGTGCCCCGCGCCGACGTCGACGTCGCGGCCGCCCTCGCGACCGTCGCGCCGATCTGCGAGGACGTCCGCCGCCGCGGCGTGCCGGCCCTGCTGGAGCTGACCGAGCGCTTCGACGGCGTGCCCGTCACCGACGTCCGCGTCCCCGCCGCGGCGCTGGCCGGCGCCCTCGCCGCGCTCGACCCCGCGGTGCGCGCGGGGCTCGAGGAGAGCATCCGCCGCACCCGCCTCGTGCACGCCGACCAGCGCCGCAGCGACGTCACCACGCGGGTCGCGCCGGGCGGCACCGTCACCGAGCGGTGGGTCCCCGTGGCGCGGGTCGGCCTCTACGTGCCCGGTGGCCGCGCCCCGCTCGCCTCCAGCGTCGTGATGAACGTGGTCCCGGCGCAGGCGGCGGGCGTCGCCTCCATCGCCGTGACGAGCCCGGCGCAGAAGGAGTTCGGCGGCCTGCCGCACCCCACGATCCTCGCGGCGTGCGCGCTGCTCGGCGTGACCGAGGTCTACGCCGTCGGCGGGGCGCAGGCGATCGCGATGTTCGCCTACGGCGCCCGCGACGCCGCCGGGAGCCTGGTCGTCGCCCCCGTCGACGTCGTCACCGGGCCCGGCAACATCTACGTCGCCTCGGCCAAGCGGTACGTCCAGGGGGTGGTGGGCATCGACTCCGAGGCGGGTCCCACCGAGATCGCCGTCCTCGCCGACGACTCCGCGGACGCGGTGCACGTCGCGGCCGACCTCGTGAGCCAGGCCGAGCACGACCCGGTCGCGGCCGCGGTCCTGGTCACGA
The DNA here is from genome assembly GCF_009906795.1 of Kineococcus siccus. Lineage (GTDB taxonomy): Bacteria > Actinomycetota > Actinomycetes > Actinomycetales > Kineococcaceae > Kineococcus > Kineococcus siccus. The sequence goes on along the minus strand of NZ_JAAALN010000019.1, from coordinate 24,125 downwards.
CCTCGGTGGCGCTGGCCGACGCCGTCGACGCCGAGCTCGCCGTGCGCGTGCCCGCCACCAAGCACGCCGAGCGCGTCACGCAGGCGCTCGGGGGCCGGCAGTCCGCGGTCGTGCTCGTCGACGACGTCGACGCGGGCCTCGCGGTCGTCGACGCCTACGCCGCGGAGCACCTCGAGGTCCAGACCGTGGACGCCCCCGCGGTCGCCGCCCGCGTCCGCAACGCGGGCGCCGTCTTCGTCGGCCCGCACTCGCCCGTGTCGCTGGGCGACTACTGCGCGGGCTCCAACCACGTCCTGCCGACGGGCGGCACCGCGACGCACTCGAGCGGGCTCAGCGTCCAGACGTTCCTGCGGGGCCTGCACGTCGTGACCTACGACGAGGCCGCGCTGCGCGAGGTGGCCCCGCACGTCGTGGCCCTCGCCGACTCCGAGGACCTGCCCGCGCACGGTGAGGCCGTCACGGCGAGGTTCGCGTGAGCGCGCCCGGCGAGGACCGGCCCGGCGAGGACCGGCCCGGCGAGGACCGGCCCGGCGAGGACCGGCCCGGGGACGTCCCCGCGGAGGAGCTGCTCGGGGAGGGGTTCGACTTCGACGCCGAGTTCGCGAAGGAGTTCGGGCCGAAGGTGCCCGTGCGCTCCGTCCTCGTCGCCCCGGTCGCCGACGCGGCGAAGCTGGCCGAGGTCTGCACGCTGGCCGAGGTGCACGCCTGGGTCGTCCCCGTGCGGGGGCTGGGGTGCGTCCTGGTGACCCGCGACCCGGCGACGGGGGAGCAGGACGCGCAGCGCCTCTCGGGGGTCCTGCGGGGCGCGGAGGTCGTCCTGCTCAGCGTCGGTGAGGAGTCCATCGAGGGGCAGACCTGGGTCGCCGGGCAGCGCGGCGAGGACCCGAGACCCGGTCTGCTGCTGTCGATGTGGCCCGACGTCGTGCAGCAGCTCGTGCTCGGCCGGTTGGACGCCGCGGAGGCCGAGGAGGCCGCCAGCGGGGGCGAGGGCAGCCGCATCGGGGCGTTCTGGAAGCTGTTCCGCGGCCGGGGCGGCCCGGGCGGCCCGCAGCCCGGGCCGGGGGGCGGCCCCGGCTGAGGTCGCCGGCCGCCGCGCACCCCGACGCTCCGCGCCGCCGACCATCTCCTGACGGAGAGCTCGCTGACGTCGCGGAGAGTGAGATCGGGCCCCGTGCGCTCGGCCGGACGGCGGAACTCCCGCGCAGGAGGGTCGCGACCCCCTGACGGACGGTGAGGAAGAGGCATCCTGGTCCAGTCGAGCCGGTCGCAGCAGCGGCCGGCACGGAGGGCGCGCGATGATCCGCCGGGCACCAGTGGTCGCCCTCGGCCCGGCGGGGAGCCAGAGGCGAAACCGGGCCCCTGTCACCAGGGAGCAGTCATGTCGAACACCACCGCAGCAGCGACGTCCGTCAGCCGCGACAGCGGCGCGCCGCGCATCAGCGTCATCGTTCCCACCTACAACGAGGCGGCGAACCTGCCGCACGTCTTCGCCGCGATGCCCGAGGTGCACGAGGTCGTCGTCGTGGACGGCCGCAGCACCGACGGCACCGTCGAGGTGGCCCGCGCCCTGCGCCCGGACGTGACGATCGTCCTGCAGAACCGCCGCGGGAAGGGCAATGCCATGGCGTGCGGCTTCGCCGCCGCGACCGGCGACGTCCTGGTCATGCTGGACGCCGACGGCTCCGCCGACCCCCGCGAGATCCCGGCGTTCGTCGCGGCGCTGACCGCCGGCGCCGACTTCGCCAAGGGCACCCGCTTCGCGGCCGGTGGGGGCAGCAACGACATCACCGCGCTGCGCCGCGCCGGCAACGCCGGCCTGAACCTCGCCGCGAACCTCCTCTTCGGCACGAGGTACACCGACCTCTGCTACGGCTACAACGCCTTCTGGGCCGACTGCCTGCCCGTCCTCGACCTCGACCCGTCGGGCGCCCGCGTCGACGAGAAGAACTGGGGCGACGGGTTCGAGATCGAGACCATCATCAACACCCGCATCGCGAAGGCCGGCCTCGTCATCACCGAGGTGCCCAGCTTCGAGTTCGAGCGCATCCACGGCGAGAGCAACCTCAACACCTTCCGCGACGGCTTCCGCGTCCTGGCCGCCCTCCTCGTCGAGCGGGTGCGCCGCACCCGCCGCGCGCCGCTCGTGCCGCGGCAGGCCACGGCCGCGGACCGCGTCGTCGACCTCACCGACGCCGCGACGGCCGCCCGCGCGGGCACCCTGACCGCGGGCACCCTGACCGCGGGCACCCTGTCCGCGGACACGCTGACCGCGGACACCCTGACCGCGGACACCGTCACCACGGCCGTCTGAGGTCTGCGCCGTCCGGCCGGCCCGGGCGCACGCCCGGGCCGGCGTGGACGCCGGGCGCCGCCCGCCCCCGCGCGGGTCTGGGAGACTGCCCGCGTGAGTGCACCGACCACCCGCCCGCGGATCCCGACGAGTGCCGCCACCACCCTGGAGCACCTCCCGCTGCGGGAGGACCTGCGGGGCGAGCACCCCTACGGCGCGCCGCAGCTGCAGGTGCCCGTCGTGCTCAACGTCAACGAGAACCCGTACCCGGTGGCGCCGGCCGTGGCGGCCGAGATCGCGGCCGCCGTCACGGCGGCGGCCGCGGGCCTGAACCGCTACCCCGACCGGGACTTCCTCGACCTGCGCGCCGACCTCGCCCGCTTCCTGGGGGAGGAGTCCGGCGCGCGGCTCGACGCCGCGCAGCTGTGGGCGGCCAACGGCTCCAACGAGGTCATGCTGCACGTCCTGCAGGCCTTCGGGGGCCCCGGCCGCACGTGCCTCAGCTTCGCGCCGACCTACTCGATGTACCCCGAGTACGCCCGCGACACCCTCACGGGCTGGGTGACGGGGCGCCGGGCGGCGCCCGAGTCGGCCGACCCGTTCACGCTCGACCCGGGCCACGCGCGCGAGCAGGTCGCCGAGCACCGCCCGTCGGTCGTGCTGCTGGCCAGCCCGAACAACCCGACCGGCACCGCGCTCCCGCTGGCGACCGTCGAGGCGGTGCTGGAGGCCGCCGCCGCGGTCCCGGGCGGTGCCGTCGTCGTGGTCGACGAGGCCTACGGGGAGTTCCGCCGCGCGGGCACCCCCAGCGCGCTGGAGCTGCTGCCCGGCAACGGCCACCTCGCGGTGAGCCGGACCATGAGCAAGGCCTTCTCGCTGGCGGGGGCCCGCGTGGGCTACCTGGCCGCGGCCCCGGCCTTCGTCGACGCCCTGCGCATCGTCCGGCTCCCGTACCACCTCTCGGCCGTGACGCAGGCCGTGGCCCGGGCCGCGCTGCGGCACTCCACCGAGCTCCTGGCCACCGTCGCGGAACTGCGCGAGCGCCGCGACGAGACCGTGGACTGGCTGCGCGGCAACGGCTTCCGTGCCGCGGAGTCGGACGCGAACTTCGTCCTGTTCGGCACCTTCGCCGACCGCCACGCCGTCTGGCAGGGCCTGCTGGAGCGGGGGGTGCTCATCCGCGAGACGGGACCCGAGGGGTGGCTGCGGGTCAGCATCGGCACCGCGGCGGAGATGGAGGCGTTCCGGACGGCCCTGCTGGCGGTCACGGGACGGGCGGACAGCACGGGAGAGGACGCACGGTGAGCCGGACCGCACGCCTGGAGCGCACCACGTCGGAGTCGACGGTGCTCGTCGAGCTCGACCTCGACGGCACGGGGCGCACGACGATCGACACGTCGGTGCCCTTCTACGACCACATGCTCACGGCGCTGGGCAAGCACTCCCTCATGGACCTCACGGTCCGCGCCAGCGGCGACACCCACATCGACGTCCACCACACCGTGGAGGACACCGCCATCGTGCTCGGGCAGGCGTTCCGGCAGGCGCTGGGCGACAAGGCAGGCATCCGGCGCTTCGCCGACGCGACCGTCCCGCTCGACGAGGCGCTCGCCCACGTCGTGGTCGACGTCTCGGGCCGCCCCTACTGCGTGCACGAGGGCGAGCCCGCGGGTCAGGAGCTGCACCTCATCGGCGGCCACTTCACGGGGTCGCTGACCCGGCACGTGCTGGAGAGCTTCGCGTTCCACGCCCAGATCGCGCTGCACGTGCGCGTCCTCGCGGGCCGCGACCCGCACCACGTGGTGGAGGCGCAGTTCAAGGCGCTGGCCCGCGCGCTGCGCTACGCCGTCGAGCCCGATCCCCGCGTGGTGGGCATCCCCAGCACCAAGGGCGCGTTGTGAGTGGCGTGACCCCCACAGCAGCCAGGAAGGTCGTCGTCCTCGACTACGGGTTCGGCAACGTGCGCTCCGCAGTGCGCGCGCTCGAGCGCGTCGGCGCCGACGTCGAGCTCACCGCCGACCGCCGCGCCGCCCTGGAGGCGGACGGCCTCGTGGTCCCCGGCGTCGGGGCCTTCGCGGCCGTCAACGAGGGGCTGCGGGGCATCGGCGGGGACGCCATCATCGACCGCCGCCTCGCGGGCGGCCGCCCCGTCCTCGGCATCTGCGTCGGCCTGCAGGTGATGTTCGACGCCAGCGCGGAGCCGGGTGCGGGGGACCAGGAGGGCCTGGGGCAGTGGCCGGGCACGGTCGAGCGGCTGGCCGCGGACGTGGTGCCGCACATGGGCTGGAGCACCGTTCAGGCCTCGGCGGGCTCGACGCTGTTCGCGGGCGTCGAGGACGAGCGGTTCTACTTCGTGCACTCCTACGGGGTGCAGCGCTGGGAGCTCGTGGACACCACAGGGGGCAACGTCGAACCCCCCGCGGTCACGTGGGCGGAGCACGGCGGGCGCTTCGTGGCGGCCGTGGAGAACGGCCCGCTCTCGGCCACGCAGTTCCACCCCGAGAAGTCCGGCGACGCCGGCGCGCGGCTGCTGCGCAACTGGGTCGACTCGCTGTCCTGACGCCCTCCCCGCCCGTCGGGGGACGGTGGCGGTCCGTCGGGGGCCGCTGCCGGCGGCGTCGGCGACGTCCACGGCGGGCAGGCCGTGCGGCTCGTGCAGGGCGAGGCCGGCAGCGAGACCTTCTACGGCTCCCCGCTGGGCGCCGCGCTGGCGTGGCAGGAGGCGGGCGCGGAGTGGGTCCACCTCGTCGACCTCGACGCGGCCTTCGGGCGCGGGTCCAACCGCGACCTGCTGGCCGAGGTCGTCGGCCGGCTCGACGTCGCGGTGGAGCTCTCGGGCGGCATCCGCGACGACGCCTCGCTCGAGGCCGCGCTCGCGACCGGCTGCCGCCGCGTCAACCTGGGCACGGCCGCGCTGGAGGACCCCGACTGGACCCGGTCGGCCATCGCCCGCCACGGCGACCGCATCGCGGTGGGCCTGGACGTGCGGGGCACGACGCTCGCGGCGCGCGGCTGGACGCGCGAGGGCGGCGACCTGTGGGAGGTCCTCGCCCGCCTGGACGCCGACGGGTGCGCCCGCTACGTCGTCACCGACGTCACCAAGGACGGCACCCTGAAGGGCCCGAACACCGAGCTGCTGCGCGAGGTGTGCGCCCGCACGAGCGCTCCCGTCGTCGCCTCGGGCGGCATCTCGAGCCTGGCCGACCTGCAGGCGCTGCGCGGGCTCGTCGGCGAGGGCGTCGAGGGGGCCATCGTCGGCAAGGCGCTCTACGCGGGCGCGTTCACCCTGCCCGAGGCCCTCGACGTGGCGGGCCGGCCCTGACCGGCGCCGGCGCGGTCCCCCGCACGACCGACTCCGCGGGGGTGCCCTGGGCGGGGCGCGTCCTGCAGCCCAGCCCCTTCGCGGGGGACGAGGGCGCCACGCCCCCCGCGCTCGCCGCGGCGCTGGCGGCGTGGCGGGACGCACCGGCCGACGACGACCAGGCCGGGCTCGACGCGCGGCTGCGGGCGGACGCCGACGTCGTGGCCGCCCTCGCGGGCAGCCGGGTCTTCGCCCCGGTCGTCGCGGTGCTGGGTGAGACCGAGGTGGTCGCCGCCGGCCCGGCGGGGGACAAGAGCGCCGACATGGCGCTGGCCGTGATGACGCGGCCGGACGGCGGGCGGGCGCTGCCGCTGTTCAGCTCGCTGGCCTCGCTGACGGCCTGGCGCGCCGACGCCCGGCCCGTGCCCGTCCCGGCGGCGACTGCGGCTCTCGCTGCGGCGCAGGAGGAGTGCGAGGCCCTCGTCCTGGACGCCGCCGGCCCGGTGCGCTTCGTCGTGCACCGCCCCGCGCTCGCGGCCCTGGTCGCCGGCACACCCTGGTCGCCCGCGGCGCTGGACCCGGGGGTGCACGACGCCGTCCGGGCCGCGCTCGCCGACGTGCCCGGCGTCCTGCGGCTGCGCTGCGGCGCCGGGGCCGGCGCCGAGCTGCGGGTGTCGCTCGGCCTGGTGGCGGGCCTCGACCGCGCCGCCCTCGACGAGCTCGCGCGCGTGGTGGGGCAGCGGCTCGCGGCCAGCGAGGTCGTCGCCGCGCGCGTGGCCTCCCTGGAGCTGCGCCTGCTGCCCGCCTGAGCGGGGGCGGTGGCCCGCGGACGGGACCCGGACGCGCGTCGAGCCCGCCCCGGGCGGGGGCGGGCTCGACGCACGTCGCGGTGCTCAGGCGGCCTGGGCCTCCGCGGCGACGGCCGACTGGCGCTTGCTGATGCTGATGCCCGCGCCGACGCCGGCGGCCACGAGGGCGACCGCCGCGACCCACGGACGCGTGAGCCGGTGGCCCAGCGCCGCGTCGAGGGAGTATGAGCCCGGGCCCGAGACGGCCAGCGAGGCGGCCGTGAGGCCGAGCACCGCGGGGTACTCGTAGCCGCCCGACATGGCGAAGAAGCCGTTGGGGCGGTGGACGAAGACCGCCGCGGCCATGGCGGCGGCCACGGCCGCGCCGCCCACGGGGGTCGCGAGACCGGCGGCGAGCAGGGCGCCGCCCCCGGTCTCCGACAGCCCGGCGAGGACGGCGTTCGGCTTGCCGGGCCGGAAGCCCATGGCGTGCATGGCGCCGGCCGTGCCCTCGATGCCCCCGCCGCCGAAGGCGCCGAACAGCTTCTGCGCGCCGTGGGCGACGAGGGTGCCGCCCACGCCGAGGCGGAGGGCCAGGAGCCCCAGGTCCTTGCTGCGGTGCTCGCTCACGTGCGGTCCTCCCGGTGCTGCGGCCCACCCCGGCGGCGGACCTCATCTGTTACAGCATTCAAGCACCTCGCGGGAGCCGCCGCGTCCGAGGGGTCGCTCAGACGACGCTGCCGGTCAGCCGCTCCCCGGGCCCCTTGCCCGGGTCGTCGGGCACGGCCGAGGCCTCGCGGAAGGCGAGCTGCAGCGAGCGCAGGCCGTCGCGCAGCGACCGGGCGTGCTGCCCGCCGACGTCGGGGGCCGACGCCGTGACGAGCCCGGCGAGGGCGGTGATGAGGATGCGGGCCTCGGCGAGGTCGAGGTGGTCCTCGGCGTCGGGGCCCTCGGCGAGGCCGCACTTCACGGCGGCCGCGCTCATGAGGTGCACCGCGGCCGTGGTGATGAGCTCGGCGGCCGGGACGTCGGCGATGTCCCGCGCGGCCGAGGCCGCGGTGTCGGCGACCAGCTCCGCGACGGGGTCGTGCGACGCTGCGGGTGCAGGTCCGGGGGCGGACGGTGACGTGGGGTCGGACGGCATGCTGCTACCCTTCCAGGTGACCGACCGGCTCACGCCACCGGTCCGCGGACGACGCGGACGCGGCGGCTCGTGGGGCCGGAGCGTGAAGCGGAGGCCTACCTCCCACCCTCGGTGCGCGAGCACCACGGGTCCCGGTCCCTCTCCCGTCCGCGGGGGAGTCAGGCGTTGCCGTCGTCGGCACCGCCGGATCAGGCAGGCCTCCGTGCGCGTCCGCGCGCGGGGGCCTTCTCCGTGTCCGGCGGCCCCGACGACGTCAGAAGGAGCAGCACATCAGCGAGCCCCGCATCAACGACCGCATCCGTGTTCCCGAGGTGCGGCTCGTCGGCCCCAACGGTGAACAGGTCGGGATCGTGCGCGTCGAGGACGCGCTGCGGCTGGCGGACGAGGCAGGCCTCGACCTGGTCGAGGTCGCCCCCACGGCACGGCCCCCGGTCTGCAAGCTGATGGACTTCGGCAAGTACAAGTACGAAGCCGACATGAAGGCCCGCGAAGCCCGCAAGAACCAGTCGAACACGATCCTCAAGGAGATCCGCTTCCGCCTGAAGATCGACCCGCACGACTACGCCACCAAGAAGGGGCACGTCGTCCGGTTCCTCTCGGCGGGGGACAAGGTCAAGGTGATGATCATGTTCCGCGGTCGCGAGCAGTCCCGGCCCGAGATGGGCTTCCGGCTGCTGCAGCGCCTCGCGGAGGACGTCTCCGACCTGGGCAGCGTCGAGAGCTCGCCGCGCCAGGACGGCCGCAACATGGTGATGGTCATCGGGCCGCACAAGAAGAAGGCCGAGGCCAAGGCCGAGGAGCGTCGCCGCAAGGACACGGAGGCCGCCGAGGCCGCCGCTCCGGGCACCGCCCCCGCCGCCCCGGCCGAGGTGCCCACCGAGGCTCCCGCCACCGACGAGACGGCCGCCAGCACCACCGCGTCCTGACGCCCGGCGCCCGCCGGCGCCCGGGTCCCCCCGGGCGCTGCGGGCACCAGCCCGCCAGACCCAGCACAGAGAGCAGGAGACAAGCCGTGCCCAAGAACAAGACCCACTCCGGGGCCAAGAAGCGCTTCCGCGTGACCGGCTCCGGCAAGGTCATGCGTGAGCGTGCGAACAAGCGCCACCTGCTGGAGGTCAAGTCCTCCACGCGCACCCGTCGCCTCTCGATGGACGCCGTGGTGGACCCCGCGGACGTCAAGAAGATCAAGAAGCTCCTCGGCCGCTGACCGCCTCCCCGGCGCCGGCACCTCCCGCTCGACCTCCCTCCCCGCGGACCTCGCGGCCGTCCCCAGTGGCGGCTCGCTGACCGAAGAGTCCGCGCACCGACAGCAAGGAGCACCCCCGTGGCACGCGTGAAGCGCGCAGTCAACGCCCACAAGAAGCGTCGCGTCGTCCTCGAGCAGGCCAGCGGCTACCGCGGCCAGCGCTCGCGGCTGTACCGCAAGGCGAAGGAGCAGGTCACCCACTCCCTCGTCTACGCCTACCGCGACCGCAAGGCGCGCAAGGGCGACTTCCGCCGCCTGTGGATCCAGCGCATCAACGCCGCGGCCCGGGCCGAGGGCATGACCTACAACCGGTTCATCCAGGGCCTGAAGGCCGCGGAGATCGAGGTCGACCGCCGCATGCTCGCCGAGCTGGCCGTCTCCGACGCCCCGGCGTTCGCGGCCCTGGTCGCGCTGTCCAAGGCCGCCCTCCCGGCGCAGACCCCGGCCGCCGCCGAGGGCACCGCAGCCTGAGCGCGCCCGCGCCACCGGACGCCCGGACACGCCCGTGCTGACCAACCCCCGCGCCGAGCGGGTCCGGTCCGTGCGGGCGCTGTCCGGGCGTTCGGCGCGTCAGCGCAGCGGCCGATTCGTCGCGGAGGGCCCGCAGCCGGTGCGCGAGGCCGTCGCGGCGCACGTCGCCGCCGTCGCCGCCGGCCGGCCGGCCGTCGTGCTGGACCTCTACACGACCGACGACGCGGCCGGGCGCCACGCCGACCTGCTGCTGGCGGCGCACGGCAGCGGAGCGCGCGTGACCACCGTGGCCGACGACGTGCTGGCCGCCATGACCGACACCGTGACCCCGCAGGGCCTGCTCGCGGTGTGCCCGGTCCGGACCGCGACGCTGGCCGACGTCGCCGCGAGCGCCCCCCGGCTGGTCGCGGTCCTCGACCACGTGGCGGACCCGGGCAACGCGGGGACGGTGCTGCGCGCGGCGGACGCCGCGGGCGCCGACGCCGTCGTCCTGACCGCGGGCAGCGTCGACCCGTTCAACCCCAAGTGCGTCCGCTCCACCGCGGGCAGCCTCTTCCACCTCCCGGTCGTCGTGGGTGAACCCCTCGCCGCGGTGGTCGCGGCGCTGCGGGCCACGGGCAGCGCGGTCCTCGCCGCCGACGGCACCGCCCCCCTCGACCTCGACGACCTCGCCGACGCGGCGGCCGCCGGGGTGCTGCCGGCCGGCGTGCCGGACCTGCGCGCCCCCACCGCCTGGGTGTTCGGCAACGAGGCCGCGGGGCTGGACGAGGCCGCCCGCGCGGGCGCCGACGCCGTCGTGCGCGTCCCCCTGCACGGCCGCGCCGAGAGCCTCAACCTGGCCACGGCCGCGGTCGTCTGCCTGTACGCGAGCGCGCGGGCGCAGCGCCGCGGTCGCGCCTGACCGGCGGCTCGCCCCGCCGGCCGACGGCCCTGCCGCAGCGGGGCCGTCCACGGACCCGGGCCCGCCGCCGCGCGCCGCGCCGTCCTCGTCGGGGGCCACCGGCGGGCGCATGGCCTAGCCTCCGACCATGTGCGAGGTCCGGGGGGACAGCGACGCCGCGGTCGCGGCGTCCCCCGGCCCCGCGCCCGGTGTCGCGGCGGGCCCGCCGCCGGACCCGCCCCGCGTCGCGCTGGACGACCTCCCCGACGGCGTCGTGGTCGTCGACGCCGACGGCCGCATCACGGGCGTCAACGCGGCCGCCGAGCAGCTGCTGGGCCGGTCCCGCGCCGACCTCGAGGGCACCGACGTGCGCCGCGCCCTGCCCCTGCAGGACACCTCGGGGCGCCGTTGGTGGGACGCCGCCGAGCCGGTCCCGTTCGCACCCGCGCGGTCGCCCGGCGTGGTCGACGGCCACCCCGAGCGGATGCTGCTGCTGCCCGGCGGGTCGGAGCTCCTGGTCACGGCGCGCTTCGTCCTGCGCCCGGGCGGGGGCGTGGAGCGGGTGGTCGTGCAGCTGCGCGGCACCGAGGAGCGGCAGCGCGCGGAGTCGGACGCGGCGAGCCTCATCGCCACCGTCGCCCACGAGCTCCGCTCGCCGCTGACGTCGGTCAAGCAGTTCACGGCCACCCTGCTGCGGCGCTGGGACAAGTTCAGCGACGCGCAGAAGCGGCTGATGCTGTCCACGGTCGAGGCCGACGCCGACCGCGTCACGAGGCTGGTCGGGGACCTGCTGGACGTCTCGCGCGTCGACGCCGGCCGTCTGCAGGTGCACCGGCGCCCCCTGGACCTCGCGACGCTCGTGCGCGAGCACGTCGAGCGCCTGGTGCTCGCGGGCTACGACGACGACCGCTTCGACCTCGTCGTCGCCGGCGGGCTGCCCGAGCTGTGGGCGGACCCAGACCGGATGGCGCAGGTGGTGACGAACCTCGTCGAGAACGCGGTCCGCCACGGCGCGGGGACGGTGTCCCTGGACATCCGGTACGAGCCGGGCGCCGGCGGGCCGGGCGAGGTCGTCCTCACCGTCGACGACGCGGGCGAGGGCATCGCCGAGGAGAACCGGCCCTACGTCTTCTCGAAGTTCTGGCACGGCGGTCAGCGCAGCGGCACCGGCCTCGGCCTCTACGTCGTGCGCGGGCTGCTCGAGGCGCACGGCGGGAGCATCGACGTCGCCCGCTCGCCCGCCGGCGGGGCGCGCTTCCGGGTCCGGCTGCCGGCCGGCGAGCCCGACGCGGGCTGAACTCGGTCGAGGCGCCCGCACGGCGTCTGGGAGGATCGGCGCCGGGCCCGCCCGGGCCCGGCCCCACGGATCGACCGCGGTGAGGAACCATCCCGATGTCTGCTGACCCCGACGCCCCCGGCAGCGCCCCCGGTGGGAGCGACGCCGACCTCGTCGCCCCGGCCGCGGTGCAGGCCGCCCTCGACGCCGCGCTCGCCGCGGTCGCCGCGGCGGGTGACCTCGAGGAGCTGAAGGCGGCCCGGCTCGCGCACGCCGGCGACCGCAGCCCGCTCGCGCTGGCCAACCGGGCCATCGGCTCGCTGCCCGGCCCGGCGAAGGCCGCGGCGGGCAAGCTCGTCGGGTCCGCGCGCGGGCGCCTGGCCGGGGCCGTCGCGCAGCGGCAGACCGTGCTGGAGGCCGAGCACGAGGAGCGCGTGCTGCGCGAGGAGGTCGTCGACGTCACGCTGCCCGCCCGCCGGGCCGAGCGCGGCGCCCGGCACCCCCTGCCGCTGCTCGTCGAGCGCGTCGCCGACGTCTTCACGGCCATGGGCTGGGAGGTCGCCGAGGGCCCCGAGGTCGAGGCCGAGTGGTTCAACTTCGACGCCCTGAACTTCGACGTCGACCACCCGGCGCGGCAGATGCAGGACACGTTCTTCGTGGCCGACGCCGACGGCGGAGCCGACTCGGGTCTCGTGCTGCGCACGCACACCTCCCCGGTGCAGGCGCGGTCGCTGCTGACCCGCGGCGTGCCCCTGTACGTGGTCTGCCCCGGCAAGGTGTTCCGCACCGACGAGCTCGACGCCACGCACACGCCCGTGTTCCACCAGCTCGAGGGCATCGCGATCGACGAGGGCCTGACGATGGCGCACCTGAAGGGCACCCTGGACCACTTCGCGCGCGCCATGTTCGGCACGTCGGTCGAGACGCGCTGGCGTCCCGCGTTCTTCCCCTTCACCGAGCCCAGCGCCGAGCTGGACCTGCGGTTCTCCCTGGGCCGCGACGCCGAGCGAGGCTGGATCGAGTGGGGCGGCTGCGGCATGGTCAACCCGAACGTGCTGCGCGCGTGCGGGATCGACCCCGACCGCTACACGGGTTTCGCCTTCGGCATGGGAATCGAGCGGACCCTGATGTTCCGCAACGGGGTCACGGACATGCGCGACATGGTGGAGGGCGACGTGAGGTTCTCGAGGGCGTTCGGCGTGGAGGACCTCTCGGCCTCCACCGTGGCCGAGGTCGCGCCCGCGGCCGCCGCCACCCCCACGACGACGGAGGTCGGTCTCTGATGCGCGTCCCGCTGCGCTGGCTCGCCGAGCACGTCGACCTCCTGCCGGGCACCACCGGCCTCGACGTCGCCGCGGCCCTCGTCCGCGTCGGGCTGGAGGAGGAGGGCGTGCACCGCGCCGACCTCACCGGGCCCGTCGTCGTCGGCCGCGTCCTGGACCTGGTGGCCGAGCCGCAGAAGAACGGCAAGACCATCAACTGGTGCCACGTCGACGTGGGCCCGGCGCACGCCGACGCCGGGGGTCCGCGCGGGATCGTCTGCGGCGCGCACAACTTCGCCGCCGGCGACGAGGTCGTCGTCGCGCTGCCCGGCGCGGTCCTGCCGGGCGGTTTCGCGATCGCCGCCCGCAAGACCTACGGCCACGTCTCGGACGGGATGATCTGCTCCGCGAAGGAGCTCGGCCTGGGCGCCGACGGCGAGGGCATCGTCGTGCTCGGGGAGTTCCTGCCGGGCACGCGGGTGACGCCGGGCCAGGACGCCACCGCGCTGCTCGGCCTGGACGAGGAGACCGTCGAGGTCAACGTCACGCCCGACCGGGGCTACTGCTTCAGCGTCCGCGGCCTGGCGCGCGAGTACGCGCACGGCACGCGCCGCCCGGTGGCCGACGTCGTGCGCGACCCGGCGGCCGTGGACGTGCCCGTGGCCGCGGGCCCGGGGTTCCCCGTGCGCCTGGCCGACGACGCCCCCTTGCGCGGCGCCGCCGGCTGCGACCGCTTCGTCGCCCGCGTGGTGCGGGGGATCGACCCCGCGGCCGCGACCCCGCGCCACGTCGCGGACCGGTTGCGGCAGGCGGGGATGCGCCCGGTCTCCCTCGTCGTCGACGTCACGAACTACGTCATGCTCGCCACCGGGCAGCCGCTGCACGCCTACGACCTCTCGACCCTGCAGGACGAGCTCGTCGTCCGCCGCGCGCGCCGCGGCGAGACCCTGACGACGCTCGACGGCACCGTGCGCACGCTGCACCCCGAGGACCTCGTCATCACCGACGAGGCCGCGGGCGCCCCGGCGTCCTCGCGCGTCGTCGGGCTCGCGGGCGCCATGGGCGGGCAGGCCACCGAGGTCCGCGCCGGCACCACGACCGACGTCCTGCTCGAGGCCGCGCACTTCGCGGCCGTGAGCATCGCCCGCACGGCCCGCCGCCACCGGCTGCCGTCGGAGGCGTCCAGGCGGTTCGAGCGCGGCACCGACCCGCAGGTCTGCGCCGCGGCCGCCGAGCTCGCGGTGCGGATGCTCGTCGAGGTGGGCGGCGGGGTGGCCGACCCGGCCGCGACCGACGTCGGCACACCTGCGCCGCCGACGGCGCTGCCCCTGCCGCTCGGCTTCCCGGAGCGCATCGTCGGACGGCCCTTCTCCGACGCCGAGGTCGTCGGGGCGCTGACGGAGATCGGCTGCGCCGTCACCCGAGACGGCGACGACCTCACCGTCCTCCCGCCGTCCTGGCGGCCCGACCTGGCCCAGCCCGTGGACCTCGTCGAGGAGGTGGCCCGTCTCGCGGGCTACGACACGATTCCCTCGGTGCTGCCCACCGCTCCCGCGGGCCGCGGCCTCACGCCGCAGCAGCGGGCGCGCCGCTCGTTGGCCCGCGCGCTCGCCGACGACGGCTTCGTCGAGGTGCTCTCCTACCCCTTCGTCGCCGCCTCCGTGCACGACGTCCAGCGGATCCCGGCCGACGACCCTCGCCGGCGGGCCGTGCGCCTGGCCAACCCGCTGTCCGAGCAGCAGCCGCTGATGCGCACGAGCATCCTCGACTCTCTCGTGGAGGTGGTGCGCCGCAACGTGAGCCGCGGGCTGCGCGACCTCGCGCTCGTCGAGATCGGCTCGGTCACCCACCCCCTGGCCGGCGCGCCCCGGGCCGCGGTCCTCGGCACCGACCAGCGGCCCTCGCCCGAGGAGCTGGAGGCCCTGCTGGCCGCCGTGCCCCCGCAGCCGCTGCACGTCGCGGGGATCCTCACCGGCACCCGCCGCGGGCCCGGGGCGAGCGCGGACGGCTTCGCCCGCACGGGCGAGCCGGTCCTCTGGGCCGACGCCGTCGAGGCCGCCCGCACCGCGGCCGCGGCCACCGGCGTGCGCGTCCACGTCGAGGCGGCCGACCACGCCCCCTGGCACCCGGGCCGGTGCGCCCGCCTGGTCACGGAGCAGGGCCACGCGCTCGGCTACGCGGGGGAGCTGCACCCGAGCGTCCTCGCGGCCGCGGAGATCCCGTCCCGCGCCGCGGCGTTCGAGCTGGACCTCGACGTCCTGCTCGCGCAGGTCGGCGCCTCGGTGCAGGTGGGGGACCTCTCGGGTTTCCCCGCCGCGACCCAGGACGTCGCCCTGGTCGTCGACGCGGCCGTCCCGGCGGGCGACGTCGAGGCGGCGCTGCGCGCGGGGGCGGGGGAGCTGCTCGAGGACGTCCGGCTCTTCGACGTCTACACGGGCGAGCAGGTCGGCGAGGGCCGCAAGTCCCTCGCCTACGGCCTGCGCTTCCGCTCGGGCGAGCGGACGCTGACCGCCGAGGAGGCGAGCGCCGCCCGCTCGGCCGCGGTCGACGAGGCCGCCCGGCGCACCGGGGCGGTGCAGCGTGCCTGAGCCCACGGGGTCCGGCTCCACCGCGGGGCCCGTCCCCGCTCCCGCCCGCACCGCGCTGGTCACCGGGGCCTCGCGGGGCATCGGCCGGGCCCTGGTGCTCGGGCTCGCCGACGCGGGCCTCGCCGTGGGGGCCGTGGCGCGCGACGCCCTGGCGCTGGACGAGCTCGTCGACGACGTCACCGACCGCGGGGGCCGGGCGGTCGCCACGGCGCTGGACGTCACCGACGACGCCGCCACGCACGCCGGGGTGCGGGCGCTCGCGGCCGAGCTCGGCGGCATCGACCTGCTGGTCAACTGCGCCGGGCGCATCGAGGCGCAGGAGGTCGCCCCGTGGGAGGCCGACCTCGACGAGGTCCGCGCCGTCCTGGAGCTCAACGTCGTGGGCGCCTTCTCGCTCGTGCGCGCGGCGGTGCCCGGGATGGTCGCGCGCGGCGGCGGCCGCGTCGTGGACCTCAGCTCGGGCGCGGCGCACCGCGACTCGGGCGTCAACGCGGCCTACGGCGCGAGCAAGGCGGCGCTGTTCCGCCTGGGCGGCACGCTCGCCGTCGCGGGCGCCCCGCACGGCGTCCTGGCGTTCGAGGTCTCGCCGGGGGTCGTGCGCACCGACATGACCCTGTCGATGGCCTCGCACGAGGGCCGCACCGCGTGGACCGACCCGGCGGACGTCGTGGCGCTCGTCCTCGCCGTCGCCCGCGGTGAGCTCGACGCCTTCTCGGGCCGCTACGTGCGCGCCGGCGTGGACACCCCGGCGTCCCTGCGGGCGCTCGCGGCGGCCGGTCTGCCGGCCCGGGCCCGCCGCCTCGACGTCGTCCGGTACGGCGGCGACGACCCGCTGGGCTGAGGCAG
Source organism: Kineococcus siccus (assembly GCF_009906795.1). Taxonomy (GTDB): domain Bacteria; phylum Actinomycetota; class Actinomycetes; order Actinomycetales; family Kineococcaceae; genus Kineococcus; species Kineococcus siccus. The sequence continues at coordinate 8,033 of NZ_JAAALN010000019.1, read as the reverse complement.
CAGCGGCCTCTCGCGGCTCTGCATGACCACGCTCTGCAGTGTATGGTCATGCACATGACGACGGGAGCGCGGTCCACGGCCGCGGTGGCGGGCGCGAGCGGGTACGCGGGTGGTGAGCTCCTGCGGCTCCTGCTGCAGCACCCCGCGTTCGAGATCGGCGCCCTCACGGGCGCCTCCAACGCGGGGTCGCCGCTGGGGGAGCTGCAGCCGCACCTGCTGCCGCTGGCCGACCGCGTGCTGCAGCCCACCACGCCGGAGGTGCTCGCGGGCCACGACGTCGTGTTCCTGGCCCTGCCGCACGGCGCCTCGGCCGGGCTCGCGGCCCAGCTGGGCGACGACGTCCTCGTCGTCGACCTGGGCGCCGACCACCGGCTGACCGACCCCGCGGCGTGGGAGACGTTCTACGGCAGCCCGCACGCCGGGTCGTGGCCCTACGGCCTCCCCGAGCTCGCCCTGGCCGACGGCGGACGCCAGCGCAGCCGCCTCGCGGGCGTCCGGCGCATCGCGGTCCCCGGCTGCTACCCGACGGCCGTGAGCCTCGCGCTCGCCCCCGGTGTCGCGGCGGGCGTCGTGAGCGCCGAGGACGTCGTGGTCGTGGCCGCCTCCGGCACCTCGGGCGCCGGCAAGAGCCTCAAGCCGCACCTGCTGGGCTCGGAGGTCATGGGCTCGATGAGCCCCTACGGCGTGGGCGGCGGCCACCGGCACACCCCCGAGATCGAGCAGAACCTCGCCGTCGCGGGCGCCGCGTCGGTGAGCGTCTCGTTCACCCCGACGCTGGCGCCGATGCCGCGGGGCATCCTCGCCACCTGCACCGCCCGGCTGACGCCGGGCACGGCCGCGGCCGACGTCCGCTCCGCGTGGGAGAAGGCCTACGCGGGCGAGGAGTTCGTGCACGTCCTGCCGGAGGGCCGCTGGCCCACGACGGCGGCGGTGGCGGGTTCCAACGCCGTCGTGCTGCAGGTGGCCGTCGACCCGCACGCGGGCCGCGTCGTGGTCGTCGCCGCGATCGACAACCTCGTCAAGGGCACTGCGGGCGGTGCGCTGCAGAGCGTGAACCTGGCGCTGGGCCTGCCCGAGGCCGAGGGGCTGAGCGCGGCGGGGGTCGCGCCGTGAGCGTCACCGCCCCCGCGGGCTTCCGCGCCGCCGGTGTCACCGCGGGCCTCAAGCCCAGCGGGAAGCCGGACGTCGCGCTCGTCGTCAACGACGGCCCCCTGGACGCCGCCGCGGCCGTCTACACGTCCAACCGCTGCAAGGCCCACCCCGTCCTGTGGAGCGAGCGCGCGAGCGCCGACGGCCACGTCGGTGCGGTCGTCCTGAACTCCGGCGGCGCGAACTGCTTCACCGGCCCCGAGGGGTTCCAGACCACCCACGCCACCGCGGAGCTCGTCGGTGAGCTGACCGGTTGCGGCGCAGGCGACGTCGTCGTCTGCTCGACGGGGCTGATCGGCGTGCAGTTCTCGCGCGAGCGGTTGCTGGCGGGGGTCCGGGCGGCGCACGCGCAGCTCGACGCCGAGGGCGGGTCGGTCGCGGCGACGGCCATCATGACCACCGACACCGTCCCCAAGCAGGCCGTGGCCCGGAAGACGGGCTTCACGGTCGGGGGGATGGCCAAGGGCGCCGGGATGCTGGCGCCGGGCCTCGCGACGATGCTCGTCGTCGTGACGACCGACGCGGTCGCGGAACCCGCCGACCTGGACCGGGCGCTGCGGGCCGCGACGCGCACGACGTTCGACCGCGTCGACTCCGACGGCTGCACGTCCACCAACGACACCGTGGTCCTGCTGGCCAGCGGCGCCTCGGGCGTGACCCCGCCGGCCGCCGAGCTGGACGCCGCGGTCCACGAGGTGTGCGCGCAGCTCGCCCGGATGCTGGTGGCCGACGCCGAGGGCGCCGAGCACGACATCGCCGTCGAGGTCGTCGGCGCGGCCAGCGAGGCCGACGCGGTCGAGGTCGGCCGCTCGGTGGCGCGCAACAACCTCTTCAAGGCCGCGGTGTTCGGCCGGGACCCGAACTGGGGCCGCGTGCTGGCCGCCGTCGGCACGACGAGCGCGGCCTTCGACCCGCAGGAGCTCGACGTGACGCTGAACGGCGTCCCGGTCTGCGTGGGCGGGGCCCCGGGCGCCGACCCCGCGGCGGTGGACCTCGCCCCGCGGGAGGTGCGCGTGCTCATCGACCTGCACGCGGGGACGCAGGAGGCGACGGTGTGGACGAACGACCTGACCCACGCCTACGTCCACGAGAACAGCGCGTACTCGACGTGAGCACCACCGGGGTGGACGACCTGGACGCCGCCGACAAGGCCACCGTCCTCGTCGAGGCGCTGCCGTGGCTGCAGCGCTGGCACGGCGCGCTCGTCGTCCTCAAGTACGGCGGCAACGCCATGGTCGACGACGACCTCAAGCGCGCCTTCGCCGAGGACGTCGTGTTCCTGCGCACGGCCGGGCTGCGGCCCGTGGTGGTGCACGGCGGCGGCCCGCAGATCTCCGCGATGCTCGCCCGCCTCGGCATCGCCAGCGAGTTCCGCGGCGGCCTGCGCGTCACGACGCCCGAGGCCATGGACGTCGTCCGGATGGTCCTCACGGGGCAGGTCGGCCGCGAGCTCGTCGGCCTGCTCAACGCGCACGGGCCGCTCGCGGTGGGTCTCTCGGGCGAGGACGCGGGGCTGCTGCGCGCGCGCCGCCGTCCCGCGGTCGTGGACGGCGAGGAGGTCGACGTCGGCCTCGTCGGCGACGTCGTCTCGGTCGACCCGGCCGCCGTGAACGACCTGCTCGACGCGGGCCGGATCCCGGTCATCTCCACCATCGCCCCCGAGGTGGACGCCGACGGCGTGCCCGTGGACGGCCAGGTCCTCAACGTCAACGCCGACACCGCGGCGTCGGCGATCGCCGTGGCGCTGGGCGCGCAGAAGTTCGTCGTGATGACCGACGTCGCGGGCCTGTACGCCGACTGGCCCGACACCTCCTCGCTGGTGCGCGAGATCGGGGCGTCGGCGCTGGAGGAGCTGCTGCCGCGGCTGGAGTCGGGGATGGTGCCGAAGATGGAGGCGTGCCTGCGGGCCGTGCGCGGCGGGGTCCCGCGCGCCACGGTCATCGACGGCCGCCTCGCGCACTCGGTGCTGCTGGAGGTCTTCACGTCCTCCGGCGTCGGCACGATGGTCGTGCCGTGACCGCGGGAGCAGCTCCCGCGGCGGAGCAGAGGGAGGGCCCCGTGGTGGGGGAACTGGACGTGCGGGGCGCCGCGGAGGCGCTGCCGGTCACCGAGGGCAGCGGGCAGGCGTGGCTGCAGCGCCACACCTCCTCGGTCATGGGCACCTACGGTGTGCCGCAGCGGGTCCTGGTCCGCGGTGAGGGCTGCTACGTGTGGGACGCCGACGGCCGCCGCTACCTCGACCTGCTCGCGGGCATCGCGACGAACGCCGTCGGGCACGCGCACCCGCTCCTCGTCGCGGCCGTGACGGCGCAGCTGACGACGCTCGGGCACGTGTCGAACTTCTTCGCCACGGCCCCGCAGATCGCGCTCGCCGAGCAGCTGCTCGCGGTGAGCCGCGCGCCGGCGGGGTCGCGGGTGTTCTTCTGCAACTCGGGCGCCGAGGCGAACGAGGCGGCGTTCAAGATGGCGCGCCGCACCGGCCGCCCGAAGGTCGTCGCGGCGGTCGACGGCTTCCACGGCCGGACGATGGGCGCCCTGGCCCTGACCCACAAGCCGCAGTACCGCGCCCCGTTCGAACCGCTGCCGGGTGGGGTCGAGCACGTCCCCTTCGGCGACGTCGGGGCGCTCGGCCGCGCGGTCGACGGCGCCACCGCCGCGGTGTTCCTGGAACCCGTGCAGGGCGAGGGCGGCGTGCGCCCGGCGCCGCCCGGGTACCTGGAGGCCGCTCGGCGCATCACGCGCGAGCACGGCGCCCTGCTGGTCCTGGACGAGGTGCAGTCCGGGATCGGCCGCACGGGAGCGTGGTTCGCCCACCAGCTGCCCGGCCACGGCGACGTGGTCCCCGACGTCGTGACGACGGCCAAGGGCCTGGGTGGCGGCATCCCCATCGGCGCGACGGTCGCCTTCGGCGAGCACAACGCCGCGCTGCTCGGCGCCGGTCAGCACGGCACGACGTTCGGCGGGAACCCCGTCGCCTCCGCGGCGGCGCTCGCGACCCTGCACGCCATCGAGCGCGACGACGTCCTGGCCAACGTCCGGGCGGTGGGCGCCCGGCTGCGCGACGGCATCACCGGACTCGGGCACCCGCTGGTGGTCGGCGTGCGCGGCGAGGGCCTCCTGCTCGGCATCGAGCTCACCGCCCCCGTCGGGCCCGCCGTGGTGGCCGCCGCCCTCGAGCAGGGGTTCATCGTCAACGCAGTGCGCCCGGACACGATCCGCCTCGCGCCGCCCCTCGTCCTCACGCCCGCGCAGGCCGACTCCTTCGTCCGCGCCCTGCCCGGCGTCCTCGACGCCGCGACCACCCCGGGAGACCCGACATGACCAGCCCCTCGACGTCCGCCGGCGGACGGGGCACGGGCGTGCGCCACTTCACGGCCGACGACAGCCTCAGCCCGTCGGAGCAGGCCGAGGTCCTCGCGCTGGCCGCGCAGCTGAAGGCGGACCGGTTCTCCCAGCGCCCGCTCGCGGGCCCGGAGACGGTCGCGCTGCTCTTCGACAAGCCCTCGACGCGTACCCGGGTGTCCTTCAGCGTGGGCGTGGCCGACCTCGGCGGGGCACCGCTCGTCATCGACGCGGGGTCCTCGCAGCTCGGCCGCGGCGAACCCGTCGCCGACACGGCCCGCGTGCTGGAGCGGCAGGTCGCGGCGATCGTCTGGCGCACGTTCGAGCAGGCGCGCCTGGAGGAGATGGCCGCGGTCTCCTCGGTCCCCGTGGTCAACGCGCTCACCGACGAGTTCCACCCGTGCCAGGTCCTCGCCGACCTGCAGACCGTGGCGGAGCACAAGGGCGCCCTGCCCGGGCTCACGCTCGCCTACCTCGGCGACGGCGCGAACAACATGGCCCACTCCTACGCCCTCGGCGGCGCGACCGCGGGCCTGCACGTCCGCATCGCCACGCCCGCGAGCGACCTGCCGTCGCCCGCCGTCCTCGAGCGGGCCGCGGCCGTCGCCGCGGCGACCGGGGGGTCGGTCACGGTGACCCAGGACCCGGAGACCGCGGTCGCGGGCGCCGACGTCGTCGCCACCGACACCTGGGTGAGCATGGGCCAGGAGGACCTCGAGGACCCCTCCGCGCGCTTCGCGCCCTACAGCGTCACGAGCCGGCTGCTGGCGCTCGCGGACCCCGCGGCGATCGTCCTGCACTGCCTGCCCGCCTACCGCGGCAAGGAGATCGCGGCCGAGGTCCTCGACGGGCCGCAGTCGGTGGTGTGGGACGAGGCGGAGAACCGGCTGCACGCGCAGAAGGCGCTGCTCGTGTGGCTGCTGGCCGCCTCGCGGGCCGGAGGGTCGGCGCGCCCGTGACGGACGCGACCCCGCCGGGAACCCCGTCGCCGGCCGGCACGGGGACGAAGGCGTTCCGCCACGACCGGATCGCGGCCGTGCTGGCCCGCTTCCCCGTGCGCTCGCAGACCGAGCTCGCGACGCACCTCGCCGCGGAGGGCGTCGCGGTCACCCAGGCCACCCTGTCCCGCGACCTCGTGGAGCTCGGGGCCGTCAAGGTCCGCGACGGCGCCGGCGGTCTCGTCTACGCCCTGCCCGCCGAGGGCGGGGACCGCACGCCGAGGGCGAGCACCTCCCAGGAGGTCCTCGACGCCCGGCTGAGCCGCTGGTGCGAGGAGCTGCTGATCTCGGCGGAGGGATCGGCCAACCTGGTCGTGCTCCGCACCCCGCCCGGGGCCGCGCAGTTCCTCGCCTCGGCCGTGGACCACTCCGTCCTGCCCAGCGTGCTGGGGACGATCGCGGGCGACGACACCGTCGTCGTCATCTGCCGCGAGCCCGACGGCGGCGCCGTCGTCGCCGACCGCTTCCTGGCCCTGGCCCGGCGCGGCGAGGCCCCCGGCACGGCAGACTCCGCCCCGACCGGCTGACCACCCTCCGCCCGACCGTCCCACCGCACCGAGGAGCACCCCCGTGACCGCACCCGCCGACCCGACTCCCGCGCCCGGACAGGCGGAGAAGGGCCTCTGGGGCGCCCGGTTCGCGAGCGGCCCCGCGCAGGCGATGGCGGCCCTGTCGAAGTCCACGCACTTCGACTTCCGCCTCGCCCGCCACGACCTCGCGGGTTCCCGCGCCCACGCCCGGGCCCTGCACCGCGCGGGCCTCCTGGACGAGCCCCTCCTGCAGGCCCTGCTCGACGGCATCGACGCGCTCGACGCCGACGTCGTCTCCGGGGCCTTCGTGCCCGCGCCCGACGACGAGGACGTGCACTCCGCGCTGGAGCGCGCGCTGGTCGAGCGCCTCGGCGCCGAGGTCGGCGGCCGGCTGCGGGCGGGGCGCTCGCGCAACGACCAGATCGCCACGCTCCTGAGGATGTTCCTGCGCGAGCACGCGCGGGTCGTCGCCTCGCTGGTGCTGGACGTCGTGCAGTCGCTCGTGGACCAGGCCGCGACCCACCCCGGCGCGGCGATGCCCGGCCGCACGCACCTGCAGCACGCCCAGCCGGTGCTGCTGGCCCACCACCTGCTGGCGCACGCCTGGCCGCTGCTGCGCGACGTCGCACGCCTGCGCGACTGGGACGTGCGCGCGGCCGTCTCCCCGTACGGCTCGGGGGCCCTGGCGGGGTCCTCGCTGGGCCTCGACCCGGTGGCGGTCGCCGCCGAGCTCGGTTTCGACGCGAGCGTGGAGAACTCGATCGACGGCACGGCCTCGCGGGACGTCGCCGCGGAGTTCGCCTTCGTCGCGGCGATGATCGGCGTCGACCTCTCGCGGATCTCCGAGGAGGTCATCGCCTGGGCGACCAAGGAGTTCTCCTTCGTCACCCTCGACGACGCCTGGTCGACGGGGTCGAGCATCATGCCGCAGAAGAAGAACCCCGACGTGGCCGAGCTCTCCCGCGGCAAGGCGGGCCGTCTCATCGGCGACCTCACCGGACTGCTGGCGACGCTCAAGGGGCTGCCGCTGGCGTACAACCGCGACCTGCAGGAGGACAAGGAGCCCGTCTTCGACGCCGTCGACACCCTCGAGCTCCTGCTGCCCGCGGTCGCGGGCATGGTCGGCACGCTGACGTTCCACACCGACCGGATGGCGGCGCTGGCCCCGCAGGGGTTCGCGCTGGCCACGGACATCGCCGAGTGGCTCGTGCGCCAGGGGGTCCCGTTCCGCACGGCGCACGTGGTGTCAGGGGCGTGCGTGCGGCGCTGCGAGGAGCGCACCGCGGCCGAGGGGCGCAGCGTCGAGCTCTGGGACCTCACCGACGCCGACCTCGCGGCCGTCTCGCCGCACCTGACGCCCGCCGTCCGGGAGGTGCTGAGCCTCGAGGGCTCGCTCGCCTCGCGCGACGGAGCGGGGGGCACCGCGCCCGTCCGCGTCGCGGAGCAGCTCGAGGCGGCCCGCGCCGCGGTCGCCGGGCACCGGGCGTGGACGGGGCGCTGACGGGCGCGGGGGACGCGCTGCCCCGCAGCTTCTTCGCGCGCCCGGTCCTCGACGTGGCGCGGGACCTGCTGGGGCGCGTCGTCGTCCACCGCACGCCCGAGGGCGTGGTGGCGGTGCGGCTGAGCGAGGTGGAGGCGTACGCGGGGGAGGACGACCCGGGCTCGCACGCCTTCCGCGGTCGCACGCCGCGCACCGAGGTGATGTTCGGCGAGGCGGGGCACGCCTACGTCTACTTCAGCTACGGCATGCACTGGTGCACCAACCTGGTGTGCGGCGAGGAGGGCAGCGCGAGCGCCGTGCTCCTGCGCGCCGGCGAGGTCGTCGACGGCCTCGCCCTCGCCCGCTCCCGGCGGGTGGCCGCCCGGCGCGACGTCGACCTCGCGCGGGGGCCGGCCCGGCTCGCGCAGGCGCTGGGGCTCGCACGCGCGCAGGACGGCGCCGACGTCTGCGCGGGCGGTGCGCTGCGGGTGCTCGCGGGCACGCCGGTCGGGGACGGGCAGGTGGTCTGGGGGC
>NZ_JAAALN010000199.1 GCF_009906795.1 Kineococcus siccus | reverse complement strand
CCCCAGGCCCGCTCGAAGGAGAGATCATGGTCATCAGCAGGAGGCTCGTCGGCACCGCCGGAGCCGCGCTCGCCGCCACACTGGTGCTGTCGAGCTGCGGCTCGAGCAGCGGCACGTCCGACGGCGGTGGCACCACCGAGATCAACCTCTGGGTCCCCGCCGGCACCGCCACCATCGCGCCCTACGTGCAGAGCTTCAACGCGGCCAACCCGCAGTACGAGGTGAAGCTGCGGGAGATCGCCTTCGCCCAGTACGACACCTCGCTGGGGCAGGCGTTCAGCTCCGGGCAGGGGCCCGACCTCGCGCAGATCAACGGGACGAGCATGCCCTCGTTCGCGGGCAAGGGGTTCCTGCAGGACGTCACGCCGATCATCGGCTCCGACGGCGACCTGGCCGCGGACAACTTCTACCCGAACCTGTACAAGGCCGCGGCGTACGAGGACGAGCAGGTCACGATCCCCATCGACACCGGGACCCGCGTGCTGCAGTACAACAAGAAGCTGCTCGAGAAGGCCGGGGTCGCACCGTTCGGGGAGACCGCGGACTACGCCGACATCCTGGCCGCCGCGCAGAAGGTCCGCGCCCTCGGCGACGACTACCAGGGCTTCTGCTACGTCGGCGGGGTGAAGGAGTACACGATCAACTCCAACATGGGCCCGTTCGTCAAGCAGTCCGGCGGTTCCTTCGTCGACGCCAGCGGGACGAAGGCGACGTTGGACACCCCCGAGGCGGTCCGGGGGGTCACCTTCTTCAAGGACCTCGCGGCCACCGGCGCCGAGTCGAACATCGTGTCGACCTCCAACGAGGCGTGCGGCGAGGGCTTCGCGGCCGGCACCGTCGGCATGCAGTTCGAGGGTTTCTGGAGCATCCCCGCCGCGGGGACCACGGGGCCCGACTTCGAGCTGGGCCAGACGCTGCCGATGGACGAGACGGTCTACTCCAGCACGGGCGGCTGGGTCCTCGGGGTGCCGGCGTACGTGGAGGACGACGCCAAGAAGGCGGCGCTGAAGGCGTTCGTCGCCGACATGTACAAGCCCGCCAACATCGTGAAGTTCACGGGCCTCATGCCCGCGACGCTGTCCGGCCGCGACGCCGCCACCACGCTCAAGGACCCCCAGTACGACATCTACTGGAAGATCCTCGAGGAGAACGCCGACAACCCGATCCCGCTGAGCGACAAGCTCGTCGAGCAGGGGAACCTGCTGACCAGCGCCATGCAGTCCATCCTGCAAGGCGACGAGACCGTCGAGGCCGGCCTCGCGAAGGCCAACACGGCGTTCCAGGCCACCCTGGGAGGCTGAGGCGTGTCCACGGTGACACCGACCAGCGCCGTCACCTCGCCCCCGGCGCCGGGTCCGTCCCGGCGCCGCGGGCCCGGCGTCGCACCGTACGTGTGGCTGCTCCCGGCGTTCGCGCTGCTGGCGTTCGTCGTGGGCTACCCCATCGTGCGCAACGTCGTGGCCAGCTTCACGACGGCCTCGGGCGGGACGTCGACGTTCGTGGGGTTCGCGCAGTACGAGGCGCTGCTCTCGGACCCGGTCTTCTACCGGTCGGTCCTGCTGACCGTGTACTGGACGGTCGGTGTCACCGCGCTGCAGTTCGGCCTCGGCGCCCTCGCGGCGCTCGTGGCCGACCGCAACACGTGGTTCGTCCGCCGGGCCCGGTCCCTGCTCATCATCCCGTGGGTGCTGCCCGGCGTGGTCGCGGCCAACATCTGGGTGGTCTTCTACACCGACCGGGGCCTGGTCAACTCGGCCCTGTCCCTGATCGGCCTGCCCACGCAGCAGGCGTGGCTGGCGAACAGCGACACGGCCATGATCGCCGTGATCGTCGCCGCCGCGTGGAAGGGGTTCCCCTTCTACTTCCTGCTGCTGCTGGCGGGCCTGCAGTCCGTGCCCGCCGAGACGCGCGAGGCGGCGCGCGTCGACGGGGCGAGCTCCTTCCAGACCCTGACGCGCGTGGTGCTCCCGCAGATGCGGGCCATCATCACGACCAGCCTGGTCCTCGGCGTCATCGCGACGTCGAACTACTTCGACGGGGTGTACCTCATGACGCAAGGTGGGCCGTCGCAGGCCACCCTGACGTTGCCGGTCTGGCTGTACAACACCGCGTTCGCCAACTTCGACTTCGCGCGCGCGTCAGCCCTGTCGGTCGTCATCCTGCTCATCGTCCTGGTCCCGGTCGTCGTGCGGCTGGTCCTCGTCGGCCGGCGGGGGCGGGCGTGAGCGCCGCGCGGGCCCGGCTGGGCGGCCTGCTCCCCGGGGGCGTCCTGCTCGTCCTGGTCGCCGTCGTCGTGGTCGTGCCGTTCGCGTGGGTCGTGCTGGCCTCGCTGCGCCAGACCAACGTCCTCACGGGCTCCTTCTTCGACGTCTCCGACCTGGGGCTGGGCAACTACGCCACGGTCCTCTCGCGCGGCCTGCCCCGCGCGCTGGTCAACAGCACGATCGCCTGCCTGCTCGCGGCGGTCCTCAGCGTCGCGGTGGGGGCCGTCGCGGCGTACGCGTTCTCCCGGTTCACGTTCCGGGGGAGCCGTGCGCTGTTCTGGCTCATCCTCGTGGTGCAGGTCATCCCCGGCGTCTCCGTCGTCGTCCCGCTCTACCAGCTGTGGGCGAGCCTGCAGCTGTTCAACAGCGTCATCGGTCTGGGGGTCGCCTACGCGGGCCTGAACACCGCGGTGTGCATGCTGCTGCTCAAGGGGTTCGTCGACGACGTGCCGCGCGAGCTGGACGAGGCGGCCGCGATCGACGGCTGTGGTCACGTCGCGACGTTCGGGCGGGTGGTGCTGCCGCTCATGGCCCCCGCGCTGACCGCGTCGGGCATCTACGTGCTGGTGAACACGTGGCAGGAGTACGTCATCGCCTCGTCGCTGCTCAACGACCCGTCGGCGTTCACGGCGACCGTCGGCCTGCAGAACCTCGTCGGCCAGTACAGCACCGACTACGGCGGGATCATGGCCGGCTCGGTGCTCACCGCGATCCCCATCATCATCGTCTTCTCGCTGTTCCAGAAGCAGTTCGTGCAGACCGTCACGGGCGGCCTCAAGGGGTAGGCCGTCACCAGCAGCGGTCGAGGAACACGAGCGTCGCCCGCAGCTCCCGCTCCCACACTCGCCACTCGTGGCCGCCGGCCGACTCCGCGTACTCGTGGCCGACCCCGGCCGCCAGCAGCCGACGCCGCAGGCCGCGCACGTCGGGGAGCAGCGCGTCGGCGGTCCCGCACGTGATCCGCAGCGGCGGCAGCCGGTCCCGGTGCGCGACGAGCAGCCCGGCCAGGTCGGGGTCCTCGACGGGGGTCGCGTGCTCGGCCCGGTGCCGGCCGGTCGCGTACCCGGCCACCTGGTCCCAGCGGGTCAGCGGCGACATCCCGGACGCGGCCCGGTAGGCGCCGGGCCGGCGCGCGGCCAGCCGCAGCGCGCCCCACCCGCCCATCGACAGGCCCGCGACCGCGAGGCCGCCCTCCCCCGCGCGGGGGTGCAGCAGGCGCGCGGCGGCGGGGACCTCCTCGGCGACCCAGGTCTCGGCGTCGGCCCCCGGCCGCGTCGCGTAGCCGCTGCCGATGCCGACGAGGCCGTCCGAGGGCATCGCCAGCAGGACGGGCCGGACCTCCCCGGCGTCGACGAGGTCCTGCAGCACGTGGTGCGCGAGCCCGCTGCGGGCCCACGACCAGTGGCTGCCGAAGACGCCGTGCAGCAGCACGACGAGGGGGAGGGGGGCGTCGCGGTCGGTGCCCCGCGGGGCGAACAGCGTCACGTCGGCACGCCGGTCGAGGGCCCAGCTGAACACCGCGACGTCGTGCAGCCCGTCGGGCGAGGGGTGCGCGGCGACCTCGGTGCTGCCGAACGCGACGGGGCGCACAGCGGGACGCGGCGGGAGGTCCGTCACGGCAGGAGCACCCCCTTCGACGTGGTCCCGGCCGCCGCGTCGGCGAAGGCCTCGGCCGCTGCCTCGAGCGGGTAGGTGCGGGAGACGAGCTCGTCCAGCAGCAGCTGCCCCCGCCGGTAGAGGTCGACGAGGACCGGGAAGTCCACGGACGGGCGGCACTGCCCGTAGAGCGGGTTGAGGTAGGTCTTGTCCCACTCGAACAGCGTCATGTCGACGGTGACGCGCTCCTCGGTCCCGCTGACCTGGACGGCCGTGCCGCCGTTGCGGATGCACGCCAGGGGAGCCACGGCGAGGGCCGGGACCCCGGTGCACTCGAAGGCGTAGTCGAGCAGCCGGCCGCCGCCGATGCGCTCCAGGTCGGCGCGCAGGCCCCGCAGCGAGGTGTCCCCCCGCTCGGGGCGCAGGACGTCGGTGGCGCCGAACCGCCGGGCGGCCTCCGCGCGCGCGGGGTCGACGTCGATCGCGACGACGCGGCGCGCGCCGGCCAGGCGCGCGGCCTGCACCACGTTCAGCCCCACGCCTCCGCAGCCGAGGACCGCGACGGTGGAACCGGCCCGGACGCGGGCCGCGTTGACGACGGACCCGAAACCCGTCATGACGGCGCAGCCGAGCAGGCACGCCGACGGGAACGGGACGTCGGCGGGGATCGGGACGACGGCCTCGGCGCGCACCACGGTCGCCGTCGCCATCGTGCCCAGGTTGAACCACCGGTCCAGGGGCGTGCCGTCCGGCCGACGGGTCGACCCGGGGTGGGCGTGCCCGCGCTCGCCGCCGAGGACCTCGCACAGGGTCGGTGCCCCCTCGCTGCACGGGACGCACCGCCCGCACGCGATGGCCCACGTCAGCAGGACGTGGTCGCCGGGCGCCACGTGCTGGACCCCCTCGCCCACCGCGGCGACCACCCCCGCGCCCTCGTGCCCCAGGACGGTCGGGCGGGTGCACCACCGCCGCAGCCCGTCCAGGTCGGTGTGGCAGACCCCCGAGGCGCGGACCTCGACGAGGACCTCACCGCGCCCGGGGGGCTCGACCAGGACCGTCTCGACGGCGAGACCGCCTGCCCCGTCGGCGACGACGGCCCGCGCGGTGAGGGTCGGCACGGTGACGGTCGGCACGGTGACGGCCGGCACGGTCCGTGACCCTCCGCTGCCCACCCGCTCCGTCAGCTCGCCCGGTACAGCTCCGGGTTCAGCGGGCTGGCGGGCACCTCGCCCACCGCCGTCCCGGGCATCCAGTTCTCCACCTCGCTGCGGTGCTGGTCGTTCGCCGGCTCGGTCAGCCGGATGTCGGCGTCCATGTAGATGACGGTCATGACGGCCCGCGGGGCGCCCGAGCTGTTCGCGCCGGCCCGGTGGAACGTCCACCCGGTGTGGAAGCTGACGTCGCCGAGCGCGAACGGCTCGACCGCGAGCGGGAAGTCGTGCTCGGCGAGGGCGACCTGCAGGGCCGCCTCCGACTCGTCGCTGATCGGCAGGTCGCGGCCGAACTCGAAGTGCTGGCTGCCGCGCGCGAAGGACAGCGGCCCCATCTCCAGCGGGGTCTCCTGCAGCGGGACCCACACGGTCACCGTGCGGTCGCTGGACAGGGGCCAGTAGTACTGGTCGGCGTGCCAGGGGGTGATGCCGCCGCCGGACTCCTTGTACAGCGCCTGGTCGTGGTAGAGGCGGACGCCGTCGACCTCGAGCAGCGCGGCCGCGATGCGGGCCAGCCGCTGCGAGAACACGAACTCCTTCACGACCTCGCTGTGCTGCCACAGGTTCGCCACCTGCAGGAAGGCCCGGCCGTAGGTGGTGCGCTCCTCCAGCGGCAGGTGCTGGGTGTTGACCTCCTTGACCTTCGCGGTGATCTCCTTCTCGTAGTAGGCGAGCACGTCGGGGTCGAGCACCTGGGAGAGCTTGACGAAACCGTCCTCGCGGAACCTCGCGACGGTCTCCGCGGTGAGGGGGTAGGCGGTCTGCAGGCTGTCGGCTGTCGTCGTCATGCGTCGAGGGTCCCGCCCCGGGATTTCCCGTCACAACGTCGATCCGTGGCCGGTTCTGGTACTTTCTTGTCCGTCCGACGGGGGAGGGGGCCGACGTGCTGGCGTCCTTCGAGCACATCGTGCCCGCGCACCCGCTGAGCTGGCGGCTGACGACCGTGGCCGCCCGGCAGTTCGAGTCCGTCTGGCACTTCCACCCCGAGTTCGAGCTGACCTACGTGCGCCGCGGCCACGGCACGCGCCTGGTGGGGGACTCCGTCGGCGACTACGCCCCCGGGAGCCTCACCCTCATCGGCCCCGAGGTGCCGCACACGTACGTGTCCACACCGGGGGAGAGCGAGCACGTCGCCGTCGTCGTGCAGTTCCGGCGCGACTTCCTCGGGCCGGAGTTCTTCGGGCACGCCGTCTTCGAGGACGTCGCGGCCATGCTCGACGGTGCCTCGCGCGGGCTGGCGTTCACGTCCGGCGACGCGCCCCTGCGCCGCCTCGAGGAGCTGCCGCCCGCCGAGAAGACGGTGGAGCTGCTCGGCCTGCTGGTCCGGCTGGCCCGCGAGGGCGGGACCCCGCTGACCAGCGGGCCCGGGAGCCCGGCGCTGGACCGGGCGACCGCCGCCCGCGTCGAGGCCATGGTGGGGCTGATGCACGCGCGCTACGCCGCGCGGCTCACGCTGGCCGACGTGGCGGCCGCGGCCCACCTCACCCCGAGCTCGGCCAGCCGGCTGTTCTCGCGGGCCACGGGCAGCGGGATCTCGATCTACCTGAACGTCGTCCGCGTCAACGCCGCCTGCCGGCTGCTGCGCGACACCGACCTGCCCGTCGCGGCCGTCGCCGGGCAGTGCGGGTTCAGCAACCTGTCGAACTTCAACCGGCGGTTCCGCGACGTCAAGGGGCGGACGCCGCGCGAGTACCGCGCGGGCTTCCCCGCCGCGCCCGTGGCGGCGCCCACTCCGTGACCATCCACCGCGTCGCTCAGACGACGGTCGACAGGGCGCCCGGCAGGCAGCGCACGACGACCTCGGTCCCGCCGTCGACCTGGAGGAGCTCGCCGTCCAGCTGCAGGGGCATCGGCGTGGCGGTCGTGAAGGTGTACGGCTCGCTGCGCGAGACGACCTCGTGCCGGCCGCGCAGGATGCGGGTGAAGTCGGCCAGCAGCCGCAGCTTGCTGCGGTGGGGGATGAGCAGGGTCTCGTAGCGGCCGTCGTCGGGGGCGGAGTCCTCGTCGATGACCGCGTACTTCGCCATCCGGCCGATGTTGGCGAACACGAGGCTGTCGAGGTCGATGTCCTGCCCGTCGTGGCGGATCGTCAGCGGGCGGTAGCGCCAGAACGCCTTCACGACGAGCAGCGTCTCCTTCACGGCGTCCAGGTCGTGGTCGTTGAGGTCCGCCGCCGCGACGGGGGTGATCCCGACGCCGACGTAGGAGTGCGCGACCCGCGGCGGCTGCTCGCCGACCCGCACCTCCAGCAGGTCTAGCCGGGCCCGGTCGCCCGCCACGACCGCCTCCACGAGCGGGCGGCCCTGCACGGCGCTGGCGTGGTCGTTGGCGTTGCCCGACGGCAGGACGGCCGCCGCCCCGCCCACCGCGCCGTCGCGGCCCGCGCGCACGACCCCGTTGACGACCTCGTGGTACCCGCCGTCGCCGCTGGCCGAGACGACCAGGACGTCGCCGTGCGTCCGCACGGCGTCGTAGGCCAGCTCCTCGGCGTGCCCCGCGTGCTGGGTCTCGACCAGGTCCACGGTCACGGTGGGGGCGCGCTCGGACAGGTCGTCGCGCAGCGCCCGCGCGTTGCTCGGGCCGTCACCCGTCGAGTTCGGGTTGAGGACGACGACGACGCGGGAGGGCACGGAGCTCACGCGCCGAGGGTAGGGGGGCGGGCCGCGGGCGCCCGTCGGGGAGGTGCGGCGTTCACCCGTTCGGGAGCGCCC
>NZ_JAAALN010000198.1 GCF_009906795.1 Kineococcus siccus | reverse complement strand
CCGGCGGTGGGCCGCGACCAGGCCGCCCGCGACGCCCGCGGCCCACCGCCGGCGACGCCGCTGCGCCCGCACCGAGCGCAGCAGCGCGGGCAGCAGGGTGCGGGGCACCGGCCCGGGAGCGGCGTCGACCGCGGCGGTGGGCCGGCCGTCGGTGGACGGCCCCTCGACCGCGTCGCGGACGGCGTCGACGGGCACGCGCGAGAGCAGCCCCGGCAGGGCCGCGAGCTCCTGCACGCTCGTCCGGCACGAGGCGCAGCCGGGCAGGTGGCGCGCGAAGGCCTCGGCGTCGGCGGGCGAGAGGGCCCCCAGGACGTAGGCCCCCGCGTCGGTGGCGAACCGGTCGGGCGACCCGGCCGCCTCGGGGTCCTCGCGGGTCATCAGCGCGTCACCCCCATCTCCTGCAGCGCCAGCCGCAGGTTCATGAGCGCGTAGTGGGTCCGGGACTTCACGGTGCCCTCCGGGACGCCGAGGACCGCCGCGGCCTCGGCCACGGACCGGCCGTGGAAGTAGCACTCCCGCAGCACGGCGCGGTGCTCCGGCGACAGGCGCGTCAGCGCCTGCGCGACGACCCACGACTGCAGGACCGCCTCGGACTCGTCGAGCACGACGCGGTCGGGCACCTGCGCGGTGACCGCCTCGCGCCGCGACCGGGCGGAGCGCCAGTCGTCGATGACGAGCCGCCGGGCCACCGTGAACAACCAGCCCCGCGTCGAACCGCGCTCGGGTTCGAGCGCCTCCGGGTGCCGCCAGGCGCGCAGCAGCGTCTCCTGCACGATGTCGTGGGCGCTGGCGCGGTCCCCCGTCAGCGAGACGACGTAGCCCCACAGCGCGCCGGCGTGCTCGTCGTGCAGCGCCCGCACGAGCTGCTCGTCCGCCTCCACCGCCGCCCCCACCCGTCCTCGTCCCCGACCGGTCGCACCGTGGAGGACGACCCGCTCCCGACCTCACCATGAGACGCGCGCCCCGCGGGTTCGATCGGCGCGGACGGCACCCCTCGGCCCCCCTCGGTCCGCGGCGGGGCCTGCGTACCGTGCGGGCATGACCATCCCGGCCGGTCCCGTTCCCGTGCCCGCCGCCGTGCGCCGGCTCGCCGCCGGAGGCACCGCCGTCCCCGTGTGGAGGAACGACCACGGCGGCGTCACGTTCCGGCTCGACCCTCGACCGGTGGTCGAGCCCCGCGACCCTCACCCTGAGGTTCACGCAGAGGCGGGTGTCCGGTTCGCGAAGTGGCAGCCGCGGACCTCACCCGTCGACCTGCCCGGTGAGGCCGCCCGGATGCGGTGGGCCGCGCCGTTCACGGTGGTCCCCCGCGTGCTGGACGTGGCCTCCGACGCGGAGGGCTCCTGGTTGCTGACCGCCGGGATCGACGGGGACACGGCGGTGAGCGCGCACTGGCGCGCGCGTCCCGACGTGGCCGTCCCCGCGCTCGGACGCGGCCTGCGGCAGCTGCACGACGCGCTGCCCGTCGCCGACTGCCCCTTCGACTGGTCGGCGGGGTACCGGCTGGCCCACGCGGTCGGGGACACGCGGGCGCTGCTCGACCCCCCACCCGTCGACCGCCTGGTCGTCTGCCACGGCGACGCCTGCTCCCCCAACACGCTGCTGCGCCGCGACGGCGGCGTCGCCGGTCACGTCGACCTGGCCGCCCTCGGGGTCGCCGACCGCTGGGCCGACCTCGCGATCGCCACGCTGGCGACGACGTGGAACTACGGCCCGGGCTGGGAGCAGCCCCTGCTGGACGCCTACGGCGTCGCCGAGGACGCCCGCCGCACCGCCTACTACCGCGCGCTGTGGCACGCGGGGCCGTGACGGCGCGTCAGGCGGCGCGGGCGCTGAACCGGCCGCCGCGGGCGGTGACGTCCAGCCGCAGGCCGAACGCCGCGGACAGCTGCGCCGACGTCAGCACCTCCTCGACGGGCCCGGAGGCGACCGACCGGCCCTCCCGCAGGAGGAGCGCGTGCGTGGTCCCGACGGGGATCTCCTCGACGTGGTGCGTCACGAGCACGGTCGTGGGGGCCGCGGGATCGGCCGCGAGCGCCGTGAGCCGGCGCAGGAGGTCCTCGCGGCCGCCGAGGTCCAGGCCGCCCGCGGGCTCGTCGAGCAGGAGCAGCTCGGGGTCGGTCATGAGGGCGCGCGCGATCTGCGTGCGCTTGCGCTCGCCGTCGCTGAGGGTGCCGTAGGTGCGGTCGGCCAGGTGCCCGACGCCCAGCAGCCCGAGGAGCTCGCCGGCCCGGTCGAGGTCGTCGCGCTCGTAGCTCTCCTGCCACCGGCCCGTGACGCCGTAGGCGGCGGTGACGACGACGTCGCGCACCCGCTCGGAGGCGGGGACGGCGCGGGACAGGGCCGTGCTGGCGAGGCCGATGCGCGGCCGCAGCTCGAAGACGTCGACCGTGCCGAGCACCTCGCCGAGGATGCCCACGGTGCCGGCGGTGGGGAACAGCCGGCCCGCGGCGACGGAGAGCAGCGTGGACTTGCCGGCGCCGTTGGGGCCCAGGACGACCCACCGCTCGCCGTCGTCGACCGCGAGGTCGACGGCGTCCAGCAGGAGGCTCTGCCCGCGCCGCACGGTCACCGCTCGCAGGTCCAGCACGTCGCTCATGGGGCCCGACCCTAGCCACGGCCCCGGGCGCGGCCAGCCGGGGCCGCCGGCCCCCGCGTCGTAGGCTGCCGCCGTGCTCGACCTGCCTCGATCCGCGCGGCTGGCTGCCTGGGGCAGCAGCGCTCTCGCCGGGACCGTGCCGGTGCGCGACGCCGTGCGCGCGGTCGTCCGCGACGACGAACCGCACGCCGTGCGCTGGGAGGAGGACGCACCCGCGCTGCCCCGGCTGCCGGCCGCCCGCGCCGACGACCTCCTGACGCTGCTCACGTGCCTGAGCGAGGCGGGGGGCACCCAGCTGCTGCTGGCGCTGCCCGTGCCCGGCGACCCGCGCGGCCTGCCGGGCCCCGTCGGCGTGAACGCGGTGGCGCTGGCGGCCGGGGAGTGCGTGGTCGTGGAGGTGGCGGGCGCCCTGGAGCGGTGGGCGCTGGTCCCGGAGGTCACGGAGTTCGGGTCGGTCTACGAGCCGGGCGCGATGGTCACGTGGTCGCTGCTGGGGGCCGCCCCGCGGCGGGCGCCCGAGAGCTCCTCCGTCGCGGAGTCCGAGCGGGAGCTGCGCACGGCGCTGGTGACGGCCACCCAGGCGCTGGCCGACCTCGACGTCGCCCGGTGGCGGGAGGACGCCGCCGACCGGATCGCCGCGGTCCGCGACGGGGGTCTCGCGCGCGACGCGGTCCCGCCCGCCGTCTCGCCGCGCGCGGCGCGCGTGCTGCAGACCGCGGCCCGGGTGCTCGCGATCGTCGACCTCGCGGTCGAGGACGACGGCGCGGCCATCACGAGCCACGAGGCGGCCTCGCGGGCGCAGGCCCTGCGCGAGGTGGCGGGCGTCGCCCGCCGCGCGGTGATCGCGGCGGTCAACGCCCACACCGAGCCCGCGCGCCCGTGAGCCGCCGCCTCCCGCACCTGCTCCCGTGGCCCTGACCGCCGGCCCCGCGGCGCGCGCGCGACGCCGCCCGCACCCCGCCTGGGGCGTCGCCGCCGTCACGTTCGCGACGCTGCTGGCCGCCGGGGCGTTCCGCTCCGTGCCCGGCACGCTGATCGCGCCGATGTCCGCGGACCTCGGCTGGTCGGTCGCGAGCATCTCCGCGGCGGTGTCGGTCAACCTGGTGCTGTACGGGCTCATCGCCCCGTTCGCGGCGGCGCTGATGGGCCGCTTCGGCGTCCAGCGCGTCGTCACGGTCGCGCTGCTGCTGGTCGCGGCGGGCGGAGCGGGGTCCGCCGTCGTCGAGGCCCGCTGGCAGCTCGTCGCGACGTGGGGCGTCCTGGTCGGGGTGGGCACGGGGTCGATGGCCATGTCGCTGGCCGCGACCGTCGTCGGGCGCTGGTTCGTCGCCCGGCGCGGGCTCGTGACGGGGGTCCTGGCCGCCGCCGCCTCGGCCGGTCAGCTGGTCTTCCTGCCGCTGGTCGCGCACCTCGCGCAGGCCCACGGGTGGCGCGTGCCCTCGCTGGTCGTCGCGGCCGTCGCCCTGGCGGTCGTCCCCCTCGTGCTGCTCCTGCTGCACGAGCGGCCCGCCGACCGCGGCGTGGCGGCCTACGGCGCTGGGCCTCAGACGGGGTCCGGGCCGGCGCCCGTGACGCCCGCGCGGGCCCTGACGGCGTTCGCGGCGCTGCGCCTCGCGGTGCGCCACCGGGCGTTCTGGTTCCTCGCCGCGGGGTTCGCCATCTGCGGCGCGACCACCAACGGGCTGATCGGCACCCACTTCGTCTCGGCCGCGCACGACCACGGCATGCCGGCCACGACGGCGGCGTCCCTGCTGGCGCTCGTGGGCCTGTTCGACGTGGTGGGCACCATCGCCTCGGGCTGGCTCACCGACCGCGTCGACGCCCGCTACCTCCTCCTCGCCTACTACGCGCTGCGCGGCGTCTCGCTGCTGCTGCTGCCCAGCGTCCTGGCGCCGGGCGTCGACCCCGCGACGTGGGTCTTCGTCGTCTTCTACGGCCTGGACTGGATCGCCACCGTCCCCCCGACCATCGCCCTGTGCCGCGAGCACTTCGGCGACGCGGGCGCCGTCGTCTTCGGCTGGGTCTTCGCCTCCCACCAGCTCGGGGCGGCGCTCGCGGCCTTCCTCGCGGGGGCCGTGCGGGACGCGACCGGCGACTACGCCGGGGCGTTCCTCGGTGCGGGGGCGCTGTGCCTGGTCGCGGCCGCGCTCTCGCTGCTCGTCGGGCGGCGCGCCGACGGGGCGCCCCCGGTGACCGCACCGGCGCCGGTGGGCGAGCCGTCGGCACCCGTCCCCCGCTGAGGGCGCCCGCTCGCCCGCGAGCGCCGGGCCGGTGTCCGGCGGCGCGGCCCCTGGGCGTCAGGAGGTGCGTGGGGGCGGCAGGTGCTCGGCCAGCACGTCGTCGAAGGACCACAGGCCCGAGGCGTCGCCACCGTGGGCCGCGAGGAGGTCGGCGGCGTAGTCGTCGAGGCACTGCTCGTAGCTCACCGCCCCGGCGAGGAGCTCCCGCGCCGCGTGTACGAGGCGCGGGAGGTCCTCCTGCACCCGCGCTCGGGTCATGCTGGGGATCCGCGGGCCGTCGCCGTCGTCGTCGGCGAGGGGCGTGTCGGCGTCGAACTGCGAGTAGCAGGGGAAGCGCGTGGTGTCGGGGACCACGCTGCGGAAGGGCACGTGGTCGAAGTACCACTCGAACCAGCGACCTCCCGACAGCGCGAGCCAGGGCGTGCCGACGGCGAGCGCCGCCATTCCGAAGCCGGTGTGGGGGGCCAGGAACAGCGCGCAGCGCTGGACGGCGGCCAGCTGCTCCAGCAGGGGCGCGTCCAGGACGTCGCCGGCGACCACGGGGTGGGCGAGCAGGCGGCGCAGGTCCGCCTCGGCGAAGGAGGTGGCCGTGCGCTCGTCCCGCGTGCGCCGGCCCACCAGCAGGACCCGGGCTCGCGGCAGCGCCCGGGCCAGTCCGTCGAGGACCGTCACCCACGAGGCCGCCGACGGGTAGTGCGAGGCCGGGCTCGAGCCGGCGGGCATCAGCGCGAGCAGGGGGGCGCCGGGGCGGGTGAGCGTGCGGGCGAGGTCGCTCGCCGCGGCCACCGCGGGGGCCGGCAGCTCCAGGCGGAAGGGCTGGTGCCGCGAGCGGCTGGGCGGGACGGCGCCCAGCGGCCGGCGCCCCCGGCGGGCGGTGAACGCGACGTCGGCGGCGGAGTAGTGGTCGCGCATGCCGGGGAACAGGTCCAGCTGCAGGGGCTGGTGGCGGCGGGGGTCGTCGAGGACCCAGTCCCACTGCCGTGGCACGGAGGCGAGGGAGGCCGCGGCCTGCGGGGCGGGCGCCAGGAACGGCGCCCGCACGGGGTGCACGGCCGTCAGCCACGGGCAGCAGTCGCCGAGCTCGGTCGGGGTGGCCGCGTTGAGGAGCACGGACACCTCGCGCGTCCGGTCGGCCGCGTGCACGGCGTAGGCGTGGTGCAGGGCCTCGACGGCGTGGCCGACGGGCTGGGCGTAGAAGAAGTCGACCAGCACGCTCTCGGCGTCTGCGCTCGGCGGGTGGCTCATCCCCCGATCCTCGTGGCCGGGGCGCCGCCGGTCGACGGGGTTTCCCGCTCGTACCCCGTCGTGCCCCTAGCCGGGCACCGCCTCGTCCGGCCGGGGCAGCGACGCCAGCGCGCGGTTCTCCGCCGGCAGCCGGAACCCCAGCAGCAGCACGGCGTTCAGGACGCTGAACACGAGCGCGGTCGTCCACGCCGTGTGCACGAGCGGCAGCGCGAAGCCCTCCACGACGACGGCCACGTAGTTCGGGTGGCGCAGGAACCGGTACGGCCCGCGGGTGACCGGCGCCAGCCCGGGCACGACGACGACCCGGGTGTTCCAGCGCGGGCCGAGGCTCGTGATGCACCACCAGCGCAGCGCCTGGCTCGCGAGCGTGAGCGCGAGCATCGGCCAGCCCAGCCAGGGCACGAAGGGCCGGTCCGCGGCGAGGACCTCGACGAGGCAGGCCAGCAGCAGGGCGGTGTGCAGCGCGACCATGGGCGGGAAGTGCCCGCGCCCGGACTCGACGCCGCCGCGCGCGAAGGACCAGCGCGCGTTGCGGGTGGACACGACGAGCTCGGCCAGCCGCTCGACCGCGGTGGCCACCACGAGCACCACGAACAGCGTCGTCACGCGGCGGCCTCCTCGACGTGCTGCAGCAGCAGCAGCTCCTGGCTGACGCCGGGGCCGAGGGCCACGACGACGGCCCGCTCGCCGTGCGCGGCCGGCGTCGCCGCGGCGAGGACGTGCAGGACCGAGCTGGACGACAGGTTGCCCACGTCGCGCAGCGAGCGCCAGCTGCCCTCCAGGGCGCCCGCCGGCAGGTCCAGGGCGGCGGCGACGGCCTGCAGCACCTTGGGTCCGCCGGCGTGGGCGATCCAGGTCGGCACCTGCGCGGCGGACGTGCCGTGCGCGGCGAGGAAGCGGTCGACGTCCTCGCCGAGGTGCGCGGCGATGATGTCGGGCAGCGCCGCGGACAGCACGATGCGGAAGCCCGTGCCCCCCACGTCCCAGCCCAGGGCGCCCGCGGTGTCGGGGTAGATGCGGCTGCGGGTGGCCTGGACGTCCCAGCCCGCGGCGTGCGTGCGGCGGGCCCGGGCGTCGCCGAGCAGGACGACGGCGCTGGCGCCGTCGCCGAAGAGGCCGCTGGCCACGAGGTTGGGCACGGAGTCGTCGTCGCGCTGCACGGTGAGCGAGCACAGCTCCACGGAGATGAGGACGCCGACCTCGTCGGGGTGGCCCTCGAGGTAGTCGTGCACCCGGGCCAGGCCGGCCGCGCCCGCCACGCAGCCCAGGCCGAACGTGGGCAGCCGCTTCACGTCCGGGCGCAGGCCGCTGCGGGCGACGAGCAGCGCGTCCACCGAGGGCGCCGAGATGCCCGTGACCGAGGTGAACAGGACGAAGTCGACGTCGGTGGGCAGCAGCCGGGCGCGGGCCAGGGCCCCGGTCAGCGCGCGCTCGGCGAGGCCGAGGGCGACCCGGACGAAGGCGTCGTTGCTGGCCTGGAAGGAGTCCAGCGTGCGGTAGCGCTCCAGCGGCAGGGCGAGGTGGCGGGTGGCGACCCCCGCGTTGGCGTGCACCCGCTCCATCACGGCGCGGCGGCCGGAGTCGTGGGTCAGGAGGGGGGCGAGCTCGGCGGTGATGTCCGCCTGGTCGTAGGTGTGCGGGGGCAGGACGGGCTCGACGGCGACGATCCGGGACACCCGGCGATGCTCGCACCGGAGTCCGGGCGCCGCCCGCCCGGCCGCCCGCCGGGTGGCCGGGTGGCGGGGTGGCCGGGTG
>NZ_JAAALN010000197.1 GCF_009906795.1 Kineococcus siccus | reverse complement strand
CCGCACCCCCAGCCGCAGGAGAGTCCCCCGTGGAGTACGTCGTCGCCCGCATCGGTCGCCCGCACGGGATCAAGGGCGAGGTGACCGTGGAGCTGCGCACCGACTCCCCCGACCGCCGCTTCGTCCCCGGGTCGGTGCTGCGCACCGACCCCGCCGCGGCCGGGCCGCTCACCGTGGCCTCCGCCCGCTTCCACCAGGAGACCCTGCTCGTCTCCTTCGAGGGCGTCGTGGGCCGCGAGGGCGTCGAGGCGCTGCGCGGCACCCTGCTGCTCGTGGACGTCGCCGACGGCGCCGAGCCCGAGGAGGAGGGCGCCTGGTACCCGCACCAGCTGCGGGGCCTGGCGGCCGTCACGCCGTCGGGGGTGGCGCTCGGGACCGTCCAGGACCTGCTCACGGGCCTGGCGCAGGACCTCCTCGTGGTCACGGGCACCGACGGCGCGGAGGTGCTCGTGCCCTTCGTCGAGGCCCTCGTGCCCGAGGTCGACGTGCGCGGCGGCCGGGTCGTCGTCGACCCGCCCCTGGGGCTGTTCGTCGAGCTGCCCGCTCCCGAGGACGTCACCGACGACGCCCGCGACGAGCGGCCGGACGCCTGACGTGCGGCTCGACGTCGTCACGATCTTCGGCGAGTACCTGCAGCCCCTGCAGCTCTCGCTGATCGGCAGGGCTCGGCAGCAGGGCCTGCTGGACGTCCGCGTGCACGACCTGCGCGAGCACACCCACGACCGCCACCGGACGGTCGACAGCCCGCCCTACGGCGGGGGTGCCGGGCTGCTGATGCGGCCCGAGCCGTGGGGCGAGGCGCTGGACGCCGTCCTCGCCGACCCGCCGCCGGGGGCCGGTGCGGACGGTCCCGTCCTGCTCGTGCCGAGCCCCGTGGGCGAGGTGTTCACGCAGGCCGCCGCGGTCGAGCTCGCGGCCGAGCCGTGGCTCGTGTTCGCCTGCGGGCGCTACGAGGGCATCGACGCGCGCGTCGTGGAGCACTACGCCTCGCGCGTGCGGGTGCGCGAGGTCTCGCTGGGCGACTACGTCCTCAACGGCGGTGAGGTGGCCGTGCTCGTCGTGGTCGAGGCGGTCGCGCGGCTGCTGCCGGGCGTGGTCGGCAACGCCGCGAGCCTGGAGCAGGAGAGCCACGCCGCGGAGCACGACGGCCTGCTGGAGCACCCCGCGTACACCAAGCCGGCGAGCTGGCGCGGGCTCGAGGTGCCCGCCGTCCTGGCCTCGGGCCACCACGCGCAGGTGGAGCGCTGGCGTCGCGACGAGTCGTTGCGCCGCACCGCGAGACGCCGTCCGGACCTGCTCCGGACGCTCCCGCCCGCGGCCTGCGACGCGGCCGACCTGGCCGTCCTCGCCACCGAGGGGTTCGTGCCGGGCGACGCGGGCGGATTCCGTCCGGGGCCGGCTCCTGTGGCAGACTGACCGCTCGCCTGACCGAACGTCGCGACGTCCGGTGCCCATGCTCCTCGGAGGACCGAGGTGCCGTGGGGCGGTGTGCCTGCCACAGGGGGCGCGCCGGCCCGGATCCCTCGTCGCGAGACCACCACACCGCGCCGGTGACCTGTGGCGCCTGCAGGGGAGAAGAGCCACACCATGCACGTCCTCGACGTCGTCGATGCACCGAGCCTGCGCACCGACGTCCCCGACTTCCGTCCCGGCGACACCCTGAACGTCCACGTCAAGGTCGTCGAGGGCAACCGCTCCCGCGTCCAGGTCTTCAAGGGCGTCGTCATCCGCCGCACCGGCGGGGGCGTCCGGGAGAGCTTCACCGTCCGCAAGGTCAGCTTCGGCGTGGGCGTGGAGCGCACGTTCCCGCTGCACACCCCGATCATCGACAAGGTCGAGGTCGTCACCCGCGGTGACGTGCGGCGCGCGAAGCTCTACTACCTGCGCGACCTGCGCGGCAAGGCCGCCAAGATCAAGGAGCGTCGCGAGCCGCGCGGCTGACGCGACGCACCACCACGACGAGCCGGGCCCCCGCGGGGCCCGGCTCGTCGTCGTCCGGGCGGGTGCGCGCACGGTCGGGCTCCGGGCCGTGTCGTGTCGGTCCGTCGCGGTGGCGGAGCGCCTAAGCTCGGCCCTGCCGCCGTGCGGCCGAGGACCGAACACCGCAGGCAGGAGCACCGTGACGACCACCCAGCCCACGCCGGCGCCGCCGCGTCCGCGCCGCCGGGGACCGGGTCTGCTGGTGCCGCTCGCCGTGGCGCTGCTGCTGGCCCTGCTGCTGCGCACCTTCGTGGTGCAGAGCTTCTCCATCCCCTCCGACTCGATGAGCCCGCTGCTCGTCCCGGGTGAGCGGGTCCTCGTCTGGCGCGTCGACGCGGGGCAGGACGTCCGGCGCGGCGACGTCGTCGTCTTCGACGGCACCGGCACCTTCACCCCGTCGCCGCCGCCGCCCGAGGGCCTCGCCCGCGTCGGCGCGGGCCTCGGCACCGCGCTCGGGTTCCGGCCGGGGGAGACCGACTACGTCAAGCGCGTCGTGGGCCTGCCGGGCGACCGGGTCACCTGCTGCGACGCGTCGGGCCGCCTGATGGTCGACGGGGTGGCGCTCGACGAGCCGTACGTGGCCGCGGGCGACGCCCCGAGCGAGCTGCGCTTCGACATCGAGGTGCCGGCCGGCCGGCTCTGGCTGATGGGCGACCACCGCAGCGACTCCGCCGACTCCCGCGCCCACCTGGGCTCCCCGGGGGGCGGCACCATCGCGCTCGACGACGTCGTCGGCCGCGTCGTGGCGGTCACCTGGCCCCTCGGCTCCCTCTCCACCGTGCCCCGCGGGGGCGCGTCGTGAGCAGCGCCGACGGTGACGGCCCCGCGGCGGCGGCGGCCGAGGACCCCGCGACCCCGCCGCCGCCGCGGCCCCGGTCGGCGGCCGGCGGGGTGGTCGGCCTGCTGCGCGAGACCGTCCTGGTCGTCGCCGTGGCGCTGGTCGTGTCGCTGGTGGTGAAGACGTTCCTGCTGCAGGCGTTCTTCATCCCGTCGGAGTCGATGGAGCAGACGCTGGACATCGGTGACCGCGTCATCGTCAGCAAGCTCACGCCGGGGCCCTTCGAGCTGCACCGCGGTGACGTGGTGGTGTTCTCCGACCCCGGGGGCTGGCTGCCGCCGACCGTGCCGACGCAGCGCGGGGCCGTGGGCACGGTCGTGGCGGACACGCTGACGTTCGTGGGGCTGCTGCCGGAGGACTCCGACGACCACCTCATCAAGCGGGTCATCGGGCTGCCGGGGGACCGCGTGGTGTGCTGCGACGCGCAGGGGCGGATCACCATCAACGACACGCCGATCCAGGAG
The DNA here is from genome assembly GCF_009906795.1 of Kineococcus siccus. Taxonomy (GTDB): domain Bacteria; phylum Actinomycetota; class Actinomycetes; order Actinomycetales; family Kineococcaceae; genus Kineococcus; species Kineococcus siccus. The sequence goes on along the minus strand of NZ_JAAALN010000197.1, from coordinate 4,623 downwards.
GGCGCCTACCTCGCGGCCGGTGCCGCCCCCAGCGAGGAGGCGTTCGACGTCACCGTCCCCGCCGGGCAGCTGTGGGTCATGGGCGACAACCGCGCCCGCTCCGCGGACTCGCGCTACAACCGCGACAAGCCCTACGGCGGCTTCGTGCCGCTCGACCACGTCGTCGGCCGGGCCTACGCCGTCGTGTGGCCGGTCTCGCACTGGGAGTGGCTCGGCACGCCGTCCGCGGACGACGCCGTCCCGGGCGCGAGCGGGGCGGAGTGAGGGCGCGAGCATGAGCCCGCAGCGCACGAGCCGGCCCCCGGCCCGGTCCCCGCAGCTGCCGCCGACGCTGCGCCACGAGCGGCAGCTCCTGCGCGCCGGCCACGACCTGGTGGCCGGCATGGACGAGGTCGGCCGCGGGTCGCTGGCGGGGCCCGTGACGGTCGGCGTCCTCCTGGTGGGCCCGGACACCCGCACGGCCCCGGCCGGGCTGCGCGACTCCAAGCTGCTGACCCCCGCGGCGCGCGAGGACCTCGCGCCCCGGGTCCGCCGCTGGGCGGTGGCCTGGGGCGTCGGGCACGCCGAGCCCGCCGAGATCGACGCCGTCGGCATCATCGCCGCGCTCCGCCTGGCGGGGCGCCGCGCCCTCGCGCAGCTGCCGCGGCAGCCGTCGGTCCTCATCCTCGACGGGTCCCACGACTGGCTCAGCGACCCCCGCGAACCGAGCCTGCTCGACCTCGTCGAGGACGCCGCCGTCCCGGTGCTGCCGTGCGACGCACCGGCCGTGACCACGCGCGTCAAGGCCGACATGAGCTGTGCCGCCGTCGCGGGGGCCAGCGTCCTCGCCAAGACGACCCGGGACGCGATCATGGTCCAGCGCCACGAGGACCACCCCGTCTACGGCTGGGCCGGCAACAAGGGCTACAGCGCACCCGACCACCTCGAGGCCCTGGCGCGGCACGGCACGTGCCCGCAGCACCGCCGCAGCTGGCGGCTGCCCGGGGTGGGGGACGCGCGCGTCGACGCGCGCAGCGGCGACCACGCCGGCACCGCGCTGCCCGTGCCGCGCGACGCGGAGGCCCAGGCGGACCTCGCGGCCGGCGCGGCGGCGACGTCCGTGCTGGACCTGCGCGCGTCCGACGACGCGTGGGCCCGGCAGGCATGATGTCCCCGTGAGCGCAGAGGACCTCGAGAACTACGAGACCGAGATGGAGCTGCAGCTCTACCGGGAGTACCGCGACGTCGTGAGCCTCTTCTCCTACGTGGTCGAGACCGAGCGTCGCTTCTACCTGGCCAACCAGGTGGACCTGCAGGTGCGCACGGCGGACGGTGAGACGTACTTCGAGCTGACGCTGCACGACGCGTGGGTGTGGGACGTCTACCGCCCCGCCCGCTTCGTCCGTGACGTCCGCGTGGTGACGTTCAAGGACGTCAACGTCGAGGAGCTGCAGAAGCGCGACATCGAGGTGCCCGACACCGCGTAGTCGACACCGCGTAGTCGACACCGCGGAGCCGGGTCCACAGCCGCCCTCCCGCGGCCGTCGTCCACAGCGGGCCCCGCACGGGCCCTCCGCCCCGCCGCCGACCGGCAGCCTCCGGTGCGGAGGTGGTGCGCGTGCGCGCGAAGGACGGGGTCGGCCGCTACGGCGAGCGGGTGGCGGCCCGGCGGCTGACCGAGGCCGGGATGGTCGTGCTGGAGCGCAACTGGCGCTGCTCGCTCGGCGAGATCGACATCGTGGCCCGCGACGGCGGCTGCCTGGTGGTGTGCGAGGTCAAGACCCGCCGCAGCGAGGCGACCGGCTCGCCCGCGGAGGCGGTGACGCCGGCGAAGCTGCTGAGGTTGCGCCGGCTCGCGGCGCAGTGGCTCGCGGAGCACGACGTGCACCCGGCGGACGTGCGCCTGGACGTCGTGGCGGTCCTGGTCTCCGACCGCGGCCCCGCCCGCGTCGAGCACCTGCGCGGGGTGTCCTGATGGCCCTCGCCCGCGCGCTCGCGGTCGGGCTGGTCGGCCTCGACGGCCACGTCGTCGAGGTGGAGGCGGACATCTCCCCGGGACTGCCGGCGTTCGTGCTGGTCGGGCTGCCGGACGCGTCCCTGCACGAGGCCAAGGACCGGGTGCGCGCCGCGACCGCGAACTCCGGGTTCCCGCTGCCCGCGCGGCGCATCACGGTGAACCTGTCGCCCGCGACGCTGCCGAAGTCCGGCAGCGCGTTCGACCTGGCCGTCGCCGTCGCGACGCTGACCGCGGCCGGGGTGCTGCCCGCGGCCGCGTCCGACGGGGTCGTGCACCTGGGCGAGCTGGGGCTCGACGGCAGCGTCCGCGCCGTCCGGGGGGTGCTGCCGGCCGTGCTGGCGGCGGCCCGCGCGGGCTGCGAGCGCGTCGTGGTGCCGGCCGCGACCGCCGCCGAGGCCGCGCTCGTGCCGGGGGTCCGCGTGCTCGGGGTGCGGTGGCTGGCGGAGCTGGTGGCCGAGTACCGGGGCGACCCGGTGCCGGACCTGCCGGAGGAGCGGAACCCGGCCCCGGCCGTGCCGCCCGGGCTGCGGCCCGTGGGCCCCGACCTCGCCGACGTCGTCGGGCAGGGGGACGCCCGCCTCGCCCTCGAGGTCGCCGCGGCGGGGGCCCACCACCTGTTCATGACCGGCCCGCCCGGTGCGGGCAAGACGATGCTGGCCGCCCGGCTGCCCGGCCTGCTCCCGGACCTCGACGAGGACGCGGCGCTGGAGGTGACCGCGGTCCACTCCGTGGCCGGGCTCCTGACCGGATCGGCCTGCCTGCTGGCCCGTCCGCCGTACGAGGACCCGCACCACACCGCCTCGCCGGCCTCCGTGGTCGGCGGCGGCTCCGGCGTGCCGCGGCCGGGGGCCGCGTCGCGGGCCCACCGCGGGGTCCTGTTCCTCGACGAGGCGCCCGAGTTCGGCGCCCGCGTGCTCGAGGCGCTGCGCCAGCCCCTGGAGCACGGCGAGATCGTGCTGCACCGCGCCGCCGGCACGGCCCGCTACCCGGCGCGCTTCCAGCTGGTGCTCGCCGCGAACCCCTGCCCGTGCGGGCGGGCGACGGGCAAGGGCCTGGAGTGCACCTGCACGCCGACGGCCCGTCGCCGCTACGCGGCGAAGCTGTCGGGCCCCCTGCTGGACCGCGTCGACGTCCAGGTGGCCGTGCGGGCGGTGACCCGCGCGCAGGTCGTGGCGGGCGAGCCGGGGGAGACGACCGCGGTCGTCGCGGCCCGGGTCGCCACGGCCCGCGGCGTGCAGCGCGAGCGGCTGCGCCCGCACGGGCTGCGGACCAACGGCGAGCTGACGGGCGCGGTGCTGCGGGGCCCGCTGCGCCTGCCCGCGACGGTCACCACCGACCTGGAGCGCGCGCTCGAGCGGGGAGCGCTGACGCTGCGCGGCCTCGACCGCGTCCTCCGGCTGGCCTGGACGGTGGCCGACCTGCGCGGGGCGAGCGCCCCCGACCGCGACGACGTGGGCCGGGCCCTGGCCCTGCGCGGTGCCGCCGGGGCGGTGGCGGCGTGAGGGCGGTCGTCCCGGCCGCGCTGCACGCCGCCCTGGACGACGAGCGCCTCGCGCGGGCGGCGTGGAGCCGCCTCGCCGAACCCGGCGACGGGGCGGCGGCCGCGCTCGTCGGCGAGGTCGGCGCCGCGCTGGCGCTCGAGGCGGTCGTCACGGGCCGCGGTCCCGCCCGCTGGCGGAGCCGGCTGGCGGAGGTCGACCCGGCCGCGGACCTCGCGGCCGTGCACGCTCTCGGTGGGCGGCTGCTGGTCCCCGGCGACGAGGAGTGGCCCGCCCCCGTCGACGACCTGGCCCGCGACGACGACGAGGGCCGCCGCTCGCTCAGCCCGCCCCTGGCCCTGTGGGTGCGCGGGCCCCTGCGCCTGCACGAGGCCACCCGCACCGCGGCGGCGCTCGTCGGCACCCGCACGCCCACGGGCTACGGCGAGCACGTGACGGCCGAGCTCGCGGGGGGCCTGGCCGACCGCGGGTTCACCGTGTGGAGCGGGGGCGCCTACGGCATCGACGCCGTCGCCCACCGGGCGGCGCTCGCGGTCGGTGGCCGCAGCGTGGCCGTGCTGGCCTGCGGGGTCGACCGGGCCTACCCCGCCGGCAACACCGCGCTCATCGCCCGCCTCGTCGAGCGGGGTGCCGTCGTGAGCGAGGTGCCGCCCGGCAGCGTGCCCACCCGCTGGCGGTTCCTGGAGCGCAACCGCCTCATCGCGGCCGCGACCCGCGGCACGGTGGTCGTGGAGGCCGCCTGGCGCTCGGGGGCGCTCGCCACGGCGGACCGGGCGGAGAAGCTGCTGCGCGCGGTCGGGGCCGTGCCGGGGCCGGTGGACTCCGCGATGTCGGCGGGCTGTCACCGGCTGCTGCGGGAGCGGGGGGCGGTGTGCGTCACGAGCGCCGACGAGGCCGCGGAGCTCCTGGGCCGGGCGGGTGAGCACCCGCTGCCGCCCCGGACGGTGGCGGCCCGCCCTCTGGACGGCCTCGATCCGACCGAGCTGCGCGTCGCGGAGTGCCTGCCGCGCAGGGTGTCCGCCACGTCGGAGCGGATCGCGCGCGACGCCGGCCTGGACGTCGCGGACGTGCAGGCGGTGCTGGGGCGGCTCGAGCTGAGCGGGATCGCGGGCCGGACCGGGGGCGGGT
>NZ_JAAALN010000196.1 GCF_009906795.1 Kineococcus siccus | reverse complement strand
GGGCCCGTGCGTGGACCGCTGCCCCGGTCATCGGTGCGCGCGGCGCCCACCTTGAGCCGGACCGCCGAGCGCGGCCGGGCGGGCGGTGAGAAGGTCGCGGTCGTGCGCCCCGACTCCTCGCCGCCCTCCCGCGAGCGCGTGACCCCGGCGGTGCGGCGGCTGCTCGTGGCCGGCGCCGCGAGCGTCGGGGCCGCCGTGGCGATGCTGGTGGTCGGGCCCATGGGCGCCGCGCGCGGCCCGTGGCTCGCGGTGCTGCTCGGCAGCTGGGCCGTCTTCGGCCTCACCGCGTGGTGGGCGCTGCGGGCGCCCGCCCCCGCGGGCGGACGCGAGCGACGCCGCGCGCTCGGGGTCGTCCTGCTCGTCGCGGCGCTGTGCCAGCTGCCCGGCCTGACGTCGATCCCGCTGTCGTCCACGGACGCCTACCGCTACGTCTGGGACGGCCGCGTGCAGCTGGCCGGGATCTCGCCGTACCGCTACGCCCCCGCGGACGACGCCCTGGCCCGGCTGCGCGACCCGGTCCTCTTCCCGGGTCTGGGCCCCGCGGACGCCAGCGGCCTGACCACCGTGCACGACCTCCCGGCCGACCGCGCCGCCTTCCTCGACGTCATCGCCGACGATCCGCGCACGAGCATCAACCGCCCGCGGACCGTCACCATCTACCCCCCGGCCGCCGAGGCGTGGTTCGCCGCCGTGGCCGCGGTGACCCCGTGGTCGGCCGGGACGCTGGGACTGCAGGTCGGCTCGGCGCTGCTGGCGCTGCTGACGACCGCGGTCATCGGGCTCGTCCTGGCCCGCGGCGGCGGGGACCCGCGGTGGGCCCTGCTGTGGGGGTGGGCCCCGGTCACCCCGCAGGAGACCGGCAACGGCGCCCACGTCGACGTCCTGGCGGCCGCCGCCGCGGTGACGGCCCTCGGGCTGCTGACGTGGCGGCGGGCCGTCCTGGGCCGGGTCCTCGGGGGCGTGGCCCTGGGGGTCGCGGTCTCGGCCAAGCTGCTGCCGCTGGCCCTGCTGCCGGTCCTCGTGCCGCTGCGGCACCGGTTCCGGCCGTGGCTCGCGGCACCCGTGGCGCTGCTCACCGTCGCCGCCTCGTACGTGCCGCACGTCCTCGGGGCCGGGGCGCTCGTGTTCGGCTACCTCGGCGGGTACCTGAACGAGAACGGCTTCGACTCCGGCGCCACGAAGTTCTCCGTCCTGGCCGTGCTGCAGGTGCCGCCGGGGGCGAGGAGCGTCGTCGCCGTGGCCGTGCTGCTCGTGCTGGCCGTCGTCGTGGCCTGGCGGACCGACCCGGTGCGGCCGTTCGCCGGTGCGGTCGTGCTCTACGGCGCGAGCCTGCTCGTGCTGACGCCCAACTACCCCTGGTACGCGCTGCCGGTCGTGGCGCTCGCGGCGCTGGCCCGTCGCCCCGAGTGGCTCGTCGTCGCGCTGCCGGGGGCCGTCGTGAACTCCGTGGTCCCGCCCGCGGACGTGGTCGTCGCCGTCTGGGGCGCCGCCGCGGGCGTCGTCGCCGTCGTGTCCCTGCTGCGCGCCGTGCGGGCCCGGACGCGGCCGGCCGGCGCCGGGCCGGCCGCGGCGCCCGCCCGGGCCGCCGTGCCCTGACCCCCCGCCGGCGCGGCTCGTCCCGGCTGGCGGCGCGTCCGCTCCCTGTGCGATCCTCGCGCCAACGGTCGGCGTGGACGGAAGAGATGGTGCCGGTGCCTTCAGCGGCAGAGGTTCGGCGCGAGGCCAGGGCGCGGCGTGCCCGCGCGATGCTGGACACCCTGTACGGCGACGAACTGCCGGTCGGGGACGATCCGCTGCTGGTCGCCCTCGTCGACGCGATCGCCACCGACGACGCGGGCGGGGCCGGTGACGGGCTCGTGGTCCAGGGCGACGGGCTCACGCGCGAGGTGCTCGCGGAGCTGGTCGAGGCCGCCGGGCCGGAGTTCGACACCTCGACCGTCCCGACGACGCTGCTGCCCGCCGATCCGTCGGGGCCGTCCGGAGAGCGCGCTCACGACTAGCCCCCGGCCGCCGGGTCGCGGCTGGTCGCGCTCGGTCGCCCTCGTCGTCGCGGCGGCGTTCTTCATGGAGAACCTCGACGCGACCATCCTCGCCACCGCGACGGCGTCCATCGGGCGCGGGTTCGGCGTGCCCGCCGCCGAGGTCGGCATCGCCATCACGGCCTACCTGGTCGCCGTCGCCGCGTTCATCCCGCTCGGCGCGTGGCTCGCCGACCGCTGGGGCGCCCGACCCGTGTTCCTCGCCGCCGTCGCGGTGTTCACGCTCTCGTCGGTGGCCTGCGCCCTCAGCCCGGACCTGCTCTCGCTCACCCTCGCGCGCCTCGCGCAGGGGTTCGCGGGCAGCATGATGGTGCCCATCGGGCGGCTCGTGGTCCTCGCGGAGACCCGGAAGTCCGACCTGGTGCGGGCCATCGCCTACCTGACCTGGCCCGCCCTCGTCGCGCCCGTCGTCGCCCCGCTGGTGGGGGGGCTGCTCACGCAGTACGCCGGCTGGCGGTGGATCTTCGCGGTCAACGTCCCGATCGGGCTCCTCCTTCTCGTCGTGGCCTGGCGCGTCGTCCCCGCCGTCGGGCGGCGCCGCCGGGCGCTCGACGTCCCCGGGCTCGTCCTCAGCGCCGTCGCGATCGCCACGCTGGTGCTGGGCTTCGACACCGTCACCGACCCGCGCGGTGCGGGCCGGGGCCTCGTGCTGCTGCTCCTCGCCGCCGCGAGCGGCGCCGCGACCTGGTGGTGGCTGCGACGCGCGGAGCACCCGCTGCTGGACCTCACGACGCTGCGGGTCGCGACGTTCCGGGTGTCGAACGGGTCGGGTTCGGTGTACCGCGCAGCCGTGAGCTCGGCGCCGTTCCTCGTGCCGCTGCTGCTGCAGGACGGGTTCGGCTGGAGCCCCGTCGACGCGGGCCTGATGCTCCTGTGGGTGTTCGTGGGCAACCTGGGCGTCAAACCCCTCACCACCCCGCTGATGCGCCGGTTCCCCCTGGTGCCCATCGCCGTCGTCTCGGCCGTCGTGCTCGCGGCGACCTTCGCCGCGAGCGCCGCGCTGCAGCCGGAGACCCCGCGGGTCCTCGTGGCGGGCGTCCTGCTGCTGTCCGGCGTGGCCCGGTCGGTGGGGTTCACCGCCTACAACACCCTGCAGTTCGCCGACGTCCCGGGGCCGAGCATGAGCCCCGCGAACGCGCTCGCCGCGGTCAGCGCCCAGCTCGCCGTCGGCCTCGGCGTGGCGGTCGCGGCGCTGGTGGTGCGGGCCGTGCAGGAGTTCCAGCCGGCGGCGGCCGCGCCCACCGGTTACCGCGTCGCGCTCGTCGTGATGGCCGTGCTCGCCCTGCTCAGCACCGTGGGTGGACTGCGGCTGCCCCGGGGGGCCGGGGACGTGGTCCGGGGTTGACGGCGGGGCTCAGCGGCGGCGCTGGTTGCCGCGGTAGGTCGCCCAGGGGTCGTAGTCGACCTCGAGCGCCGCCTGCTCCGGGCGCTGGTCCTCGGGGACGTGCTGGAGGTTCACCCGCACCCGGTACCAGATCGAACTGCTGCCGCGCATGCCGTCGACGAGGACGTCGCGCTCCTCGAGGAGGTCGGCGACGCCGGGGTGCCGCGCCTTCCACGTCTCCAGGCCCGCGAGGACCTCGGGCTTCGTGCGGGCCCGCGCGATCTCGATCACCGGCATGAGCATCGTCCGCGATCCCTTGCCGCGCGGCGCCTTCTCCGCCGGCCCGAGCCGTTCCGCGAGCGCGGTCAGCGGGCCGAGCGACCCGCCGAGGCCGTCCATGCCGGCCCAGGGGTCGCCGCGCTCGGCGACGCGGCGGGGGACCGTCGTCAGCGTGTGCTCGGCCGGGTCGACGGAACGGACCTCGTCCCAGTCCAGCGGGGTGGAGACGCGGGCGTCGGGCCGGCCGCGCACCGAGTACGCGCTCGCGACGGTGCGGTCCTTGGCGTTCTGGTTGAAGTCGACGAACACCCCCTGGCGCTCCTCCTTCCACCACCGGCTCGTCGCGAGCTCCGGGACCCGGATCTCGATCTCCCGCGCGACGGTCTCCGCCGCGAGGCGGACCTCGCGGTAGCCGTGCACCGCGTCGATCGGCGCGTAGACGTGCAGGCCGCGCGACCCCGACGTCTTGGGCCACGCCGTCAGCCCGTGCTCGGTGAGGACGTCACGCGCGACGAGCGCGACGTCGACGATCTGCTGCCAGTCGACGCCCGGCATCGGGTCGAGGTCGATGCGCAGCTCGACCGGGTGCTCGAGGTCCTCCGCCAGCACCGGGTGCGGGTTCAGGTCCACGCACCCGAGGTTCACGACCCAGGCGAGGCCCGCCGCGTCGCGCACGACGGTCTCGGCGGCCGACGTGCCCGACGCGTAGTGCAGCTCCGCGACCTCGACCCAGTCGGGGCGCTTCGCGGGGGCCCGCTTCTGGAACACGGCCTCCTCGCCGATGCCCTTCACGAACCGCTTGAGGACCATCGGCCGGCCGCGGACCCCGCGCAGCGCCGCGTCGGCGACCGCGAGGTAGTACGCCACGAGGTCGGCCTTGGTGTGGCCGGCGTCGGGGAACACGACCTTGCCGGGGTTCGTGATCGTCACCTCGCGGCCGGCGATCTCGAGCACCTGCGCCTCGGAGCGGGACGTCGCCATGCCCGAGAGCCTAGGACCGCGTCAGGCCGGCGAGCGGGTGAACCAGCCCTCGGCGGGGTGGGTGACCTCGGGCACGGCGCGCTCGAGGCCCGGCTGGTGCGCCCACCGCACGCCGTTGGCGATGACGCGCCGCACGTCCGGGTGGTGGTAGACGGGGTAGTCCTGGTCCCCGGGGCTGAAGTAGAAGACGCGGCCGCGCCCGCGCAGGTACGTCATGCCCGAGCGGAACACCTCACCGCCGGGGAACGCGCTGATGAACACCAGCTCGTCGGGGGCCGGGACGTCGAACGGTTCGCCGTACATCTCCTGCTGCTCGATGACGAACGGGTTCGGCACCCCCTCGGCGATGGGGTGGCCGGTCGCCACGGTCCAGACCACCTCGCGCCCGCCGTCGTTGCGCCACGCCAGCGAGCACGTCGTCCCCAGCAGCCGGATGAGGATCTTCGAGAAGTGCCCCGAGTGCAGGACGATCAGGCCCATGCCCGCCAGGACGTGCCGCTGCACGCGGTCGACGACCTCGTCGGCGACGTCGCCGTGGGCGACGTGCCCCCACCACAGCAGGACGTCGGTGTCCGCGAGCACCTCCTCGGTGAGGCCGTGCTCCGGGTCCGACAGCACGGCCGTGCGGGTCGTGGCCCCGGGCACGAGCTCCTCGACGGCGCGCGCGATGGTGCCGTGCAGTCCGTCGGGGTAGTCCTGCGCCATGCTCGCGGGGTTCCCCGTCGACTCGTGGACGTTCTCGTTCCAGACCGTCACGCGGACGGGGGCGTCGCTCATCGGGTCTCCTGGTGGCGGGGGTGGGCAGCGGGGTGCCGCGCAGGTCGGCGGGCACGACGACGTCCTCGACGCGTCCCGAGGCGGCGGAGCGGGTGGCGGCCTCCATGAGGGCGACGCTGCCGAGGTTGCCCCGCGCGTTCGCCTCCGACGGGGGCCCGCCCTCGACGGCCCGGGCGAACTCCTGCAGCCCGGCCGAGCGGCCCCACAGGGGCAGCGCGGGCAGCGCCACGTCCTCCGGGTCGGCGCCCGGCCGGTGCAGCGTGAGCGTGTCGGCGTTCGGGCCCGCGGGGCCACCGGCGCGGGTGCTGAAGGACATCGCCCCGTCGGCGCCGTCGACGGTCCACGAGCCGCCCCAGTCGGTCTCGGGGGCGCGGCTCACCCAGCTGCCGCGGTAGCTGACGACGAGCCCGTCGGCCATCTCGATGGTCATCACCGCGGCCGCCTCCTCGGCGTAGCGGCTCCACGCGGGGTCGCTCGCCCGGGCGTGGACGCGGACGGCCTCCTGACCGGTCACCTTGCGCAGCAGGTCCAGGTGGTGGATCGCCATGTCGTGGATCAGCGGGTGCGGGAACGCGTAGTGGCCGTAGGTGCCGGCCGGTTCGTCGTGGTCCCACTTGCGGAAGTCGATGCTCACGGCGGACAGCGCGCCGACCGCGCCCGCGGCGACGAGCTCGGCGGCCGCCCGGGGCGCGGGGTAGAACCGGTAGTTCTGGCTGACCTGCAGCACGAGGCCGAGCTCCTCGGCGCGGCGCACCGCGACCGCGGCCTCCTCGACGGTGCTCGCGAACGGCTTCTCGACGAGCACGTGCCGCCCGGCCTCCATCGCCTGCAGCGCCATCGGGACGTGCGTGCGCACGGGCGTGGTGAGCAGCACCGCGTCCGCCTCGACGGTCGCGAGCGCCTCCTCGAACGACGTGAAGCAGGCGGCGTCGGGCAGGTCCCGCAGTTCCTGGAACCGGCGCAGCGTGGGTTCGTGCGGGTCGACCACGGCGACGCGGTCGACCTCGGCGACCGGTTCGATCGCGTGCGCCTCCCAGTCACCGCCCCAGCCGCCGATGCCCGCGTGGATGAGCCTGATCGTCACCGTTTCCCCGCTCCCTCGATCGTCCGGGGAACCCTACCGAGCCGGGCGGGGACCGGCCCGGGGAGGTGCAGACTGGCCGGGTGGACGAGGACATCGAACCGAGGATCGGGCAGCTGAGCGACGAGGCGCGGCGCAAGGGGCTCGAGATGGAACCCCGCCTGGACGGGGACTGGAACCTGTTCCGCACGGGTGAGGGCGGCCGCACGCAGATCACCCTGGAGGGGGCCCCACCGGGCAGCGGCCTCACGCAGGAGCAGGTGGCGGTCTACCTCGCGCGCGTGCCCGGGTAGCGGCACGTTCGGGCCGCCGCCGCCGGGGTAGGGGGCGGGCATGAGCGAGAACGCGGACGTGCCGCGCGAGCAGCCCTCCGGTGCGGACCTGGGGGTGGGGAGCCCCGCCGAGGACGTGGGCGACGGCGACGGCCCGGCGACCCCGCCCGGCTACCCCGACGAGGTCGACCCGGCCGAGGGTCCCGTGGGCAGCGGCGACCGGGTGGGGTCGCTCGACGACCCCGGCGCCCCGGCCGGCTGAGCCCCCCACCTCGGCGCGTCGCGGAGCACGTCGCCCAGGGCTTCCTCCTGCGCCGGGCGACCGGCGTCGGGGCGCCGGGAGCGTCTCGCTGAGCGAGACGGCGCTGGCCACGGACCCGGCCCAGGCCGCACGCTGACGGCTCCCCAGCTCGAGGAGGAGACGTGGGCGTCGACGGTGGCGGCGGGCCCGGCGGTCCGGTGGCGAGCACCACCCTGCGGGTCGTCGGGCGGTGGTCCGCGACCGACGACGTCGTCGTGCTCACCCTCGCCGATCCGGCCGGTCACCGGCTGCGGGACTGGGCCCCCGGCGCCCACGTCGACGTGGTGCTGGCCGGCGGGCTGGTCCGGCAGTACTCCCTCTGCGGCGACCGCTTCGACCCGCGCACCTACCGCGTCGCCGTGCGCCGGGAACGGGACGGCCGCGGCGGCTCGGCGCACGTGCACGACCGGCTCGCCGTCGGTGACCTCGTCGGGGTCGGCGGTCCCCGCAACACCCTCCCGCTGGTCCCCGCGGAGGAGTACCTGTTCCTCGCCGGCGGCATCGGCATCACGCCGCTGCTGCCGATGGTCGCCCAGGCCGAGCGCCTGGGCGCCGACTGGCACCTGGCCTACGCCGGGCGCTCGCGGTCGGGCATGCCCTTCCTCGACGAGCTGCCCACGGGTGCGGGCCGGGTCAGCGTGCACGCCTCCGACGAGGGGGACCGCCTCGACGTCGCGGCCCGCGTCGCGGGAGCCGGTGCGGCGGCGCGGATCTACTGCTGCGGGCCCGCGTCCATGGTCGCCGAGGTCGAGCGCGCCGGGGCGGGGCGCGGGGCCGGCGCGGTGCGCACGGAGCGGTTCAGCGCACCGGCGCAGGACGCCCCCGTGCGCAGCGCCCCGTTCGAGGTCGTCCTCGCCCGCAGCGGACGCACCGTCGTCGTCGACACCGGGACCACGGTGCTGCAGGCGATCGAGGCGGCCGGCGGCCGGGTGCTGTCCTCGTGCGGGCAGGGGCTGTGCGGCACGTGCGAGACGACGGTCCTCGACGGGGTGCCGGACCACCGCGACAGCGTCCTGGACGCCGACGAGCGCGCGGCGGGGGACTGCCTGCTGGTCTGCGTCTCGCGCTCGTGCTCCGACCGGCTCGTGCTCGACGCCTGACC
>NZ_JAAALN010000195.1 GCF_009906795.1 Kineococcus siccus | reverse complement strand
CGCGGCGCCTCCGCCCTCGTCCCCCCCGCCCCCGGCGGCCAGGGCCTGCTCGGGATGTCCGAGCGGGCCCGGCTGCACGGCGGTTCCGTCGCGGCCGGCCCGCGCCCCGGTGGCGGCTTCCGGGTCCGCGCCACGCTCCCCTGCCCCCGCTGACCGGAAGGTTCCCGTGACCACGACGCCCGACCCCCGCAGCCCCGCACCCGACGGGCCCGTGCGGATCGTCCTCGTCGACGACCAGCAGCTGGTCCGCGCGGGCTTCCGGATGGTGATCGACTCCCAGCCGGACCTCCGCGTCGTCGGCGAGGCCAGCGACGGGGCCGCGGCCGTGCAGCTGGTCGCGACGACCCCGTGCGACGTCGTCCTCATGGACGTGCGCATGCCCCGCGTCGACGGCATCGAGGCCACCCGGCTCATCACGGCGCAGCCCGACCCGCCGCGCGTGGTCGTGCTGACGACCTTCGACATCGACGAGTACGTGGTGGCCGCCATCGCCGCCGGGGCGAGCGGGTTCCTGCTCAAGGACGCTCCTCCCGAGGAGATGCTGGGGGCCCTGCGGACCGTGCACGCCGGCGACGCGGTGATCGCCGCGAGCTCCACCCGCCGCCTGCTGCAGCACGTCGGCCCGCTGCTGCGCGACGCGTCGGGCTCCCCCACCACCGCGCCGAAGGGGTTGCCGACCGACCTGACCCCGCGCGAGATGGAGGTGCTGGTGTGCATGGCGCACGGGCTGTCCAACAACGAGATCGCCCGCCGGTTCGTGGTCTCGGAGGCCACCGTCAAGACGCACGTCGGGCGCGTCCTGGCGAAGACCCAGGCCCGCGACCGGGTCCAGGCGGTCGTCCTCGCGTTCTCCGCGGGTCTCGTCCAGCCGGGCGAGGTGCTGCGCGACGCCCGCTGAGGGCGGGACGGGAACGGCCCGGCGAGCCGCCACACTGGACGCCGTGAGCACGCAGAGGACCTCCACGCCGGGCGCGGCGCGCAGCGGCCGCACCCTGCGCCGGTGGCGGCAGTACCTGGCGGACGAGCGGGCCGAGGCCGCGGTGTACCGCGACCTCGCCAGCCGCCGCAGCGGCGAGGAGCGCGAGATCCTGCTGGCCCTCGCGGACGCCGAGGGCCGGCACGCGGCGCACTGGGAGGACCTGCTCGGGGTCGACGTCGGCCTGCCCCGGCGCGGCGACGCGCGCACGCGCGTCCTGGCCTTCCTCGCCCGCCACTTCGGCTCCGTCTTCGTCCTGGCGCTCGTCCAGCGCGCCGAGGCCCGGTCGCCCTACGCCGACGACGCGGACGCCACCGAGGCCATGGCGGCCGACGAGCGCATCCACGGCGAGGTGGTGCGGGGTCTGGCCACCCGCGGGCGGGCGCGGCTGTCGGGCACGTTCCGGGCGGCCGTCTTCGGGGCCAACGACGGCCTGGTGTCCAACCTGTCGCTCGTGCTGGGGATCTCCGCGGGCGGTGCCGGGAACCGGACGGTGCTGCTCGCGGGCGTCGCCGGGCTGCTGGCCGGGGCGCTGTCGATGGGCGCCGGCGAGTACGTGTCGGTGCGCTCGCAGCGCGAGCTGCTGGAGGCCTCCACCCCCGACCCCGAGGCGCGCTCGGCCGTCGGGCAGCTCGACGTCGACGCCAACGAGCTGGCCCTCGTCTACCGCGCCCGCGGCATGGACGCGGCCGCCGCCGAGGCCCACGCCGGCGAGGTCCTCAGCGGCCTCGCCCCGGAACCGCCCGAGGACCTCGACGACGAGCACGAGGCCGTCGGGACGGGGCTCGGGGCCGCGACGTCGAGCTTCCTGTTCTTCGCCTCCGGTGCGGTGGTCCCCGTCCTGCCGTTCCTGTTCGGGCTCACCGGGGCGACGGCCCTCGTCGTGGCGTGCGTCCTCGTCGGCCTCGCGCTGCTCGGGACGGGCGCCGTCGTCGGCCTGCTCTCGGGCGGCCCGCCGCTGCGCCGCGCGCTGCGCCAGCTCGGGATCGGTTGCGCCGCAGCGGCGATCACCTACGGACTCGGGACGGTGTTCGGCACGACCACGGCCTGAGCCGGGGGCGGCCTCCCCCCGCGGCACGACGGGAGCGCGAGCGCCCTCCACCCCTCGGCGGAGGGCGAGGGCGGCGGAGATCCCTTCCCGGCCCGACGTGGCGGCCCGGGGCGGCGACCTAGCGTCGAGGGAGTTCGACGAACCCCTCCCGGCACCCCGGGACCCACCGCAGGAGGCCCCCGTGCCCGAACGCCAGTCCGCGCCCACCGCCGCCCCGCCCGGACCGGCGGCCTCGGCCGCGGTGCGCGCCGTCGCGCTGACCAAGGCCTACGGCCGCGGCGACGCCGCGGTCACGGCGCTGGACGGCGTCGACGTCGCCTTCGACCGGGCCGCGTTCACCGCCATCATGGGCCCGTCCGGATCCGGCAAGTCCACGCTGATGCACTGCCTCGCCGGCCTCGACACCGCGACGAGCGGGCAGGTGTTCCTCGGCGGCACCGAGCTGACGGCCCTGCGCGACCGCGAGCTGACGCTCCTGCGCCGCGACCGGATCGGGTTCGTGTTCCAGTCCTTCAACCTGCTGCCCGTCCTGGACGCGCAGGAGAACATGCTGCTGCCGCTGCAGCTGGCCGGTCGCGCGCCCGACGAGCAGTGGCGCCGCGACGTGGTCGCGCGCCTCGGTCTCGGCGACCGGCTGCACCACCGCCCCCACGAGCTCTCCGGCGGCCAGCAGCAGCGGGTCGCGGTCGCCCGCGCCCTGCTGCCGCGCCCGGACGTCGTGTTCGCCGACGAACCCACCGGGAACCTCGACTCCCGCTCCGGCGCAGAGGTCCTGGGCCTGCTGCGCGGCAGCGTCCGGGAGTTCGGGCAGACCGTCGTGATGGTCACCCACGACCCGGTCGCCGCCAGCTACGCCGACCGCGTCGTCCTGCTCGCCGACGGCCGCGTGGCCGGGGAGATCTCCGCCCCGACCACCGACGACGTCGTCGACGCCCTGCGCACCCTGGGGGTCTGAGCCGGTGCTGACCACCACCCTCGCCCAGGTCCGCGCGCACGCCGGCCGGGTCCTGGCGTCGTGCCTCGCGATCGTCATCGCGGTCGGTTTCGTCGTCGCGACGCTCTGCCTGAACGCCTCCTCGCGCGCCAGCGTCCTGGACGCCGTCGGCGCCCAGTACCGCGGTTCCGCGCTCGTCCTGTCCGACCCCGGCGCGGGCGGGGAGGGTCCTCCCGACCCGCTCGCCGCGGCCGCCACGGCCGTGGCCGGCCTCCCCGGGGTGCGGGCGACCGCGCTGGACCGGACCACCGCCGTGCAGCTGCGACTGCCCGGGCGCAGCGGCGGCAGCTTCGCCGTCGCCAGCGGGCTCGCCGACGACCCCGGCCTGCGCTGGCAGCGCCTCTCCGCCGGGCGGCTGCCGACCGGCCCGGACGAGATCGCGGTGTCCGAGCGCACCGGGGCCCAGGTCGGCACCACCGTGACCCTGACGCCCGAGGCCCGCGGGGAGGTGGACGCGGCGCCGCCCGCGCCCCGGCAGGTCCGCGTCGTCGGCGTCGTCGACCTCCGCGGCGACCCCCGGGCCGGGGTGAGCGGCCAGGTGTTCGCCTCCGCCGCCGACCTGACCGCCTGGGGCGCCACGACCGCGGACCTGCTGCGCGTGGCCGCGGCCCCGGGCACCGACGTCGCCGCCCTGCGCGACGCGGTCACCGCCGCCGCCCCCGCGGCGGAGGTCCTGACCGGCGACGAGGCGTCCGCCCAGGCCGCCGCGGCCTTCACGGGCGACGCCGCCGACCTCACGAGCGTGCTGCTCGTCTTCGGGGCCGTGGCCGTCCTCGTCGCCGCCCTCGTCATCGCCAACACCTTCGCGGTGCTCGTCGCCCAGCGGACCCGCGACCTGGCGCTGCTGCGCTGCGTCGGCGCCACCAGCGGGCAGGTCGCGCGCAGCGTCCTGGCCGAGGCCGCCGTCGTGGGGGCGCTCGCGTCAGCCGTCGGGGTGGGCGCGGGCGTGGGCCTCGCCGCGGTCGTCTCGGCGCTGGCCTCGCGCACGACGTCCCCGATCCCGCTGGGCGCGGTGGTCGTCCCGGCCTCCGCCGTCGTCGTGGGTCTCGTGCTGGGCACGGCCGTGACGGTGCTCGCCGCCCTGGCCCCGGCGCGGGGGGCGACGCGCGTCGCCCCCCTGGCCGCGCTGCGCCCGGTCCAGCCGCCGCCGGTGCGCTCCCGCGCCGGGGTCCTGCGGCTCGTGCTCGGGGTCGTCGTGCTCGTCCCGTCGGCGGCGGCGCTCGTCCTGCTCTCCCGGACGGGCCAGCTGACCGCGGCGGTCGGGGCGGGCGCCCTCAGCTTCCTCGGGGTCCTGCTGCTCGCGCAGCGGCTCGTCCCGGCCGCGGTGTCGGTCGCCGGGCTGCTCGTGCGCCCCCTCGGCGGGGTCCCGGCGCGCCTCGCGCAGGGCAACGCGCTGCGCAACCCGCGCCGCACGGCCGCGACCGCCACGGCGCTCCTGATCGGCGTGACCCTCACGTCGGCCATGGTGGTCGGCGCCGCGTCCACCCGGGCCACCGCGACGCAGGCCCTCGTCGCCGGCTACCCGACCGACGTGGTCGTCGAGGGCGCCGACGCGGTGCCCGCCGACGTGCAGCGGCGCATCGCCGCGGTCCCCGGGGTGGCGGGCACCTCGCCCGTGACCACCGGCGAGGTCAGCGGGCCGCGGGAGACGACCGCGGGGGCGCAGGGGGTGGACGCGTCGGCCGCCGCCGTCGTCCGCTCGCAGCAGCGCTCCCCCCTGCCGCGCGACGGCGAGGCCGTGCTGTCCGTCTCCGCCGCCGACACCTTCGGGGTCGCCGACGGCGGCACCCTGCCCCTGACGGGCAGCGCCGGGACGCGGGACCTGCGCGTGCGGGTGGCTCCGGACAGCGAGCAGTTCCTCGTGCTGACCGCGGCCGACCTCCGCCGCCTGGACGGGGCGGCCGCCGTGACCGTGGTGTGGGTGCGCCTGGCCGACGCCGGCGACCGGGCGCAGGAGCGGGCGGTCGACGCGGTCACCGACGTCGTCACGGACAGCCTGCCCAGCAGCAGCGTCAGCGGCGTCGTCGCGGAGCGCAGCTCCTACGACCAGCTGCTGCGGACGTTCCTGCTCGTCGTGACCGGTCTGCTGGGCGTCGCGGTCGTCATCGCCCTGCTCGGCGTGGGCAACACGCTCGCGCTCTCGGTCGTCGAGCGCCGGCAGGAGTCGGGGCTGCTGCGGGCGCTCGGCCTGACCCGCGGGCAGCTGCGGGCGCAGCTGGCCTGGGAGGCGCTGCTCGTGGCGGGAGTGGCCGCGGTGCTCGGCGTCGTCCTCGGCAGCGGGTACGGCCTCGCGGGGACCGCGGCCGTCCTGTCGGCGCAGGCACCGGTCGTCCTCGCGCTGCCCTGGGCGCAGCTCGCGGGCATCGTCGCGGTCGCCGCGGGCGCCGGGGTGCTCGCCTCGGTGCTCCCGGCGCGGCGGGCGGCGCGGACATCGCCGGTCGCCGCCATCGCGGCGTGACGCAGGGAGCGACCCCGAGGTGACGGGCGCGCGCGGACCGTGGAGGGGACGGTCCGCGCGCGGCCCCAGCCGAGGTGAGCGGCTCAGAAGTCGAACAGGTTGCCGCGCAGGCCTCCGCCGCCGAACTCGCGGCGCAGCACCCCGCGCCGGCGCAGGACCCCGACCAGCTCGTCGAGCACCCGGTGCACGGTCACGGGGTGCAGGTCACCGGAGAACAGGAACCCGTCGTTGTCGGCGTCCTCGCCGAGCTCCTCGACGAAGTCGGCGAACTCCTCCGCCGTCCCGACGAAACCCGCCCGCTCGCTGACGCGGCCCTTGCGAGCCTTGCGGGTGAGCAGCTCCCGCAGCGGGGTCGAGGCGCCGTCGTCGCCGAGCAGCCCGCGGATCGTCCCGCGCGAGACGTGGTCGCCGAACACCGCGGGGTCGACCGGGGCGTCGAGCGGCAGGACGGTGAGGTCGGTCTCGAGGTCGCTGGAGAACCCCTCCGCGACCTGCCTCAGCACCGCCTCCGACGGGTGGCGCGAGGCGTGGACGACGCGGTCGGCCTCCTCGGCGCTCGGCACGATCTCGGGCTTGACGACGAACAGCACGCGCAGGTCGCCCGCCTTGCGGCCGGCCGGGGCGGCCGCGCCGAGCACCTTCTCGCGGTAGTCCCGGACGCTGCCCGCGTCCAGCGGCGCGAGGGCCAGCTGCACGTCGGACCGGGTTCCCGCGAAGGCCAGCCCGCGCGGGGATCCCCCGGGGGACACCACGACCGGGTCGCCGTCCTCGAACGGCAGGGCGTTCAGGGGGCCGGCGACCGTGAAGTGCTCGCCGGCGTGGCGGAACGGGCGGATGCGGTCGCCGTCGGCGAAGCGGCCCGAGACGGGGTCGGCGACCAGCGCCTCCTCGTCCCAGCTGTGCCAGAGCCGGCGCACGACGTCGATCCACTCCTCGGCCCGGTCGTACGCCGCGCCGTGGGGCAGGGGTTCGAGCCCGACGTGCCGGGCGCTGCCGACGTCCGTCACGAGGTTCATGCCGAACCGGCTGCCGGAGAGGTGCTGCAGCGTCGCCGCCTGGCGGGCCGCGAGGTACGGCGGGGTGACGCCCGCATTGACGGTCGGGACCAGACCGAGGTTCGTCGTGGCCTCGAACAGGTAGGGCGCCAGCAGGAGCGGGTCGTGCTTGGGGCCGCCGTAGGCGGAGCGGACCCGCAGGCCCAGCGTGTCGTCGTTGCCGAGCGAGAGCGCGTCCTCCATCACCACGAGGTCCAGGCCCGCCTGGTCGAGCTCCCGCGCCGCCTGCTGGTACAGCTGCGGGCGCGTCCACCGGTAGTCCCAGTCCTGCGCGGGGTGGCCCCAGCCCTGCGGGCCGAAACCGCGCGAGAAGAACCACCCGAAGTGCTGCAACCGGCCCACGTCTCAGCCCTCCAGCGCCGGGGCGAGCACCAGCGCGGCGAGGTCGTGGGCGCCCTGGTCCGCGTCGATCACCGTGCGGGCCGCGGCCAGCCCGCGCCGCAGGTCCTCGAGCAGGTCCGCGGGTTCCTCCAGCCCGATCGAGAGCCGGACGAGCCCGGGCCAGATGCCGGTGGCGAGGCGCTCGGCCTCGGTGCGGTGCGCGTGCGTCGTGGACGCGGGGTGGAGGACGAGGGAGCGCACGTCGCCGATGTGCGTCATCCGGCTGAAGAGCTCGACGGCGTCCACGAAGCGCTGCGCCGCAGCCTCTCCGCCGGCGAGGGTGACGCCGAACACGGAACCGGCGCCGCGAGGCAGGTAGCGCCGGGCCAGGTCGTGCGACGGGCTGGAGGCCAGCCCCGCGTGGTCGACCGCGACGACCTCCGGCTGCTGCTCCAGCCACTGCGCCAGCAGCAACGCGGTCGCGCTGTGGCGCGCGACCCGCAGCGAGAGGGTCTCGATGCCCTGCTGCAGCAGGAACGCGTTCAGCGGCGACATGGTCGGCCCGAGGCGCGCGGCGATCACGGCCCGCGTGTACTCGACGTACGCGCGCCGGCCGTACCGCTCGGTCCAGCTGCGCCCGGCCAGCGCGCGGGAGGGTTCGGTGAGGTGCGTGGCACGGCCGGGCACGGCCGCGTGGTCGAAGCCGTCGCCCGTCACGAGGACCCCGCCCAGCGAGGCCCCGTGCCCCGCGAGGAACTTGCTGGCCGAGTGCACGACCACGTCCGCGCCGTGCTCCAGCGGGCGCAGCAGGTACGGCGTCGCGAGGGTGTTGTCGACGACGAGCGGAACCCCGTGCGCGTGCGCCACGCCGGCCACGCCCGCGACGTCGAGGACGTCGTTCTTGGGGTTCGGGATCGACTCGCCGAACAGCGCGCGCGTCGTGGGCCGCAGCTTCGCGCGCCACTCGTCGAGGTCGCGCGGGTCCTCGACGAAGTCGACCTCGATGCCGAAGCGGGCGAAGTTCTCGCGGAACAGCCCGCGGGTGCCCTCGTAGAGGCTGGCGGAGGACAGCAGGTGGTCACCGGCCTGCAGCAGCCCCAGCAGGGCCACGGTGATGGCGGCCTGGCCGCTGCCGACGAGGATCGCGTCGACCCCGCCCTCCAGGCGGGCGAGGCGCCGCTCCACGGCCGCGTTCGTCGGGTTCGCGTTGCGGGAGTAGGTGTACCCGTCGTCGTCCCCGGCGAAGCGGGCCCGCGCGTCGGCGAAGCTCTCGAACACGAAACCGGCGGTCAGGTAGATGGGCGCCACGCGGGCGCCGAAGCCGGCGTCGGGCAGGTCCCCGCCGTGCACCTGCTGGGTGGCGAACCCCGCGCCGGCGGCCGGGCCGGGAGGGGCGGACGG
>NZ_JAAALN010000194.1 GCF_009906795.1 Kineococcus siccus | reverse complement strand
GGCCCGGGCGACGACGCCGCGGTGCTCGCGGCCCCCGACGGCCGCGTCGTGGCCACGGCCGACGTGCTCGTCGAGCACCGCGACTTCCGCCGCGACTGGTCCACGGGCGCCGACGTCGGCTGGAAGGCCGTCATGCAGAACGTGGCCGACGTCGCCGCGATGGGCGCCACCTGCACGGGGCTGCTCGTCGCGCTGGGCCTGCCCGGCGACCTCGACGTCGCGTGGGTCGACGATCTCGCGGCCGGCGTCGGCGCGGCCTGCCGGGCCGTCGGCACGAACGTCGTCGGCGGCGACCTCTCGGGCGCCTCGGAGGTCGTGGTCGCGGTCACGGCGCTGGGCGACCTGGGGGGGCGCGCGCCCCTGCTGCGCTCGGGCGCGCGTCCGGGCGACCTCGTCACCGTCGCGGGCACGCTGGGACGCTCCGCCGCCGGCCTCGACCTGCTGCGGCGCGGCGCGGCGGCCGACGCCCCCGAGCTCGTGGCCGCCCACCGGCGGCCCGTGCCGCCGTGGGAGCAGGGCCCGGCCGCGGCGCTGGCCGGGGCCGGCGCCCTGATGGACGTCAGCGACGGCCTGCTGCGCGACGCGGGGCGCCTCGCCGCGGCCAGCGGTGTCGTGCTCGACCTCGACCTGCGCGACGGCGTGCTCGGCCGGTGGGCGCACGCGCTGGCCGCGGCCACGGGCGTGGGCCGGGCCACGGCCGACGGCTTCGTCCTCACCGGTGGCGAGGACCACGCGCTGCTCGGCTGCTTCCCCGCGACGGCCGCGCTGCCCGCGGGCGTGACGGCCGTGGGCCGCGTGCGGGCCGCGGCGCCGGGCGAGGGCCCCGGCGTCCTCGTCGACGGCGCGGCCTGGGCGGGCCCGGGCGTCGGGTGGGACCACTTCGCCCCGGGCGGCTGACGCCGAGGGCGCCCGGACGTGCGGCGGGGCCGGACCCCAGAGGAGTCCGGCCCCGCCGCGTCACGCGGTGCTCAAGGGGTCAGCGGGTGACCTTGCCTGCCTTCAGGCAGGAGGTGCACACGTTGAGGCGCTTCGGAGAACCGTTCACGGTGGCCCGGATCCGCTGGATGTTCGGGAGCCACATGCGGTTGGTCCGCCGGTGCGAGTGCGAGACGCTCTTGCCGAAGCCAGGTCCCTTGGCGCAGACGTCGCAAGTGGCAGCCACGGGAACTCCTGGGGTCGATCGGATGATGTCGGCGACGGCCCCGGACGGGGTCGGCGCGCGGCGCCGGAGGCCCGGACACCGTCGGCAACCATAGCCGAGCGCGACCGGTGCCGACGAACCGGTGGTGCGCGGGCGGCCCGCGAGGTGTCAAGGTTCTTCCCGATGAGCCGATGGAGGAAGGTGACGACCCCGCGGGTGACCCCCTCGCGCGCGCGCGCCGCCTGGTGGCAGCCGCGCGAGCCGGTCGCGGGCACCCGCGTCCTCGGCGTCCTGGCGCTCGCCGGCAGCGTCTACACGATCCTCAACGCCGTCGTCTCGCCCGAGAGCCTCGGGGAGCGCGCGGGCGGCTGGCTCGTCACCGTCTCGTGCGCCGCCCTGCTGGCCGCCGTGAGCCTGCTGCCCGCGATCGCGCCGCGCCGCGCGGCCAGCTGGGCCGCCCTGGCCCTCGCGCTGGGCGCGACGCTGATGGTCCTGGTGCTGGACGTCTACACGCACGACACGACGTTCGGGGCCCAGGTGTACCTGGGCTGGCCCGCCCTGTACGCCGCCTACCACCTGCGCCGGGGCGCGGCCTGGATCGTGACGACGCTGTGCGTCGCGGCCGACGCGACCCTGCTCCTGGCCGTCGACGGGGTCACCCAGCTCCTGCGCGACCTCCCGCCCTTCGTGGCCACCTTCGGGTTCATCACCTGGATGCTCGTCTCCGCGCGCGACCGGCAGGAGGTCATGGTCGAGCAGCTGCGGGCCGAGGCCGAGCAGGACGTCCTCACGGGCCTCGCGACGCGTCGCGTCTTCGACGGCGTGCTGCTGGACGAGCTCGCCCGCGGCACCCGCGTGGCCGTCCTGCTGGCCGACGTGGACCGCTTCAAGAGCGTCAACGACGTGCACGGCCACGGGGTGGGCGACGGCGTCCTGCGCGTCGTGGCCGACGAGCTGCGCGCCGCGTGCCGCGAGCAGGACGTCGTCTCGCGCTACGGCGGCGACGAGCTCGCGGTGGTCCTCACCGACGTCGACGCCGACGCGGTCGGGCGGGTCGCCGAGCGGTTCCGCACGGCCGTGGCGGGCCTCCTCGTCCCGGCGCCCGCGCTGGACGGCACCGACGCGCACCGCGTGCTGTCGGTCACCGTCAGCGTCGGCTACGCGCTGCACGACCCCCGCACGGGGACCGGTGCGGCGCGCGACCTCATGGTGCGCGCCGACGCCGCGCTGTACGCCGCCAAGCGGGGTGGCCGCAACCGCGTCGCCCACGACGAGCAGGTCCCGCAGCCCCGCCAGCACGCGCAGTAGCCTGCCGGGGTGGACGAGCTGGACGCACCGCTGTCCACCCGGCTGCCCCCGCGCGACGCCGCGCTCCTGGAGTCCGAGCTCGAGGTCACCACGGTCCGCGACCTGCTGTGGCACCTGCCGCGGCGCTACGTCGAGCGCGGCCAGCTGAGCTCCCTGCGCGACCTGCAGCCGGGGGAGTCCGTCACGGTCGTGGCCGAGGTCGCGAGCGTCTCCGCCCCCCGGACCATGCGCAACCGCCGCGGGGCGCTGCTGCAGGCGACGGTCGGCGACGGCCGCGACGTCGTGGCGCTGACCTTCTTCGCGGCCCACCCGGGGCAGCTGAACCGGCACGTCGCCGAACTCGTCGTGGGCCGCCGCGTGCTCGTGTCCGGCAAGGTCGAGGTCTTCAACGGGGCGCTGCAGCTGGCCCGCCCGGACTACCAGCCGCTGGGCACGGGCGCCGACGCGGCCGAGCTGGCCGACCGGCCCACGCCGCTGTACCCGGCGACGGGCAAGGCGCCCAGCTGGAAGATCGCCAAGGCCGTCCGGACCGTGCTGGACACCACGACGGAGATCGCCGACGTGCTGCCCGCCGACGTCGTGCGCCGCGAGGGCCTGCTGAGCCCGCTCGCCGCGCTGCGCGCCGTGCACGACCCGCAGGTCAAGGCCGACATCGCCGCGGGGCAGCGCCGGATGCGCTACGAGGAGGCGTTCGTC
Source organism: Kineococcus siccus (assembly GCF_009906795.1). GTDB lineage: Bacteria > Actinomycetota > Actinomycetes > Actinomycetales > Kineococcaceae > Kineococcus > Kineococcus siccus. The sequence continues at coordinate 5,153 of NZ_JAAALN010000194.1, read as the reverse complement.
CTGCAGACCGCGCTGGCCCAGCGCCGCGCGAGCGTCGCGGGGGAGCGGGCCGTGCCCCGGCCCCCGCGGCCGGGCGGGCTGCTCGCGGCGTTCGACGCGCGCCTGCCGTTCGAGCTGACCGACGGGCAGCGCGCCGTGGGCGAGGAGATCGCGGCCGACCTCGCGCGCGAGCACCCCATGCAGCGCCTCCTGCAGGGCGACGTGGGTTCCGGCAAGACGCTCGTCGCCCTGCGCGCGATGCTCGCCGTCGTCGACGCCGGCGGCCAGGCCGCGCTGCTCGCGCCCACCGAGGTCCTCGCGGCCCAGCACCTGCGCTCCATCACGGCCGTGCTGGGCGACCTGGCCGTGGGCGGGCTGCTGGCCGGCGACCGCCCGGCCACCCGGGTCGTCCTGCTGACGGGCTCGATGGGCGCGGCCGCGCGGCGCGAGGCCCTGCTGGCCGCGGCGGGCGGCGAGGCCGGCATCGTCGTGGGCACCCACGCGCTGCTGCAGGAGCACGTGCAGTTCGCCGAGCTCGGCCTCGTCGTGGTCGACGAGCAGCACCGCTTCGGCGTCGAGCAGCGCGACGCGCTGCGCGGCAAGGCCTCCGCCGTCCCGCACCTGCTCGTGATGACCGCGACCCCGATCCCGCGCACGGTCGCCATGACCGTCTTCGGCGACCTCGAGACGTCGGTGCTGCGCGACATGCCCCCCGGGCGGGCCCCCGTCACGACGGTCGCGGTGCCCCTGGACAAGCCCGCGTGGGTGGACCGGGTGTGGCAGCGGGTCGCCGAGGAGGCGGCGCTGGGCCGGCAGACCTACGTCGTGTGCGCGCGCATCGACGCGGGCGACGCCGCGGGCGTGCACGAGGACGACGGCGGGGGTGACGAGCCCCCGCCGGAACCCGCCGGCGGCAAGGAGAAGCGCCGCCCCGCGGCCGCGGTGTCCGAGGTCGTCGAGACGGTCCGCGCGCACCCCGCGACGGCGGGGCTGCGCACCGAGGTCCTGCACGGTCGGCTCGCCCCGGCCGAGAAGGACGACGTCATGCGTCGCTTCGCCGCGGGGGAGGTCGACGTCCTCGTCGCCACGACCGTCGTCGAGGTCGGGGTCGACGTGCCCAACGCCAGCGCCATGGTCGTCGTCGACGCCGACCGCTTCGGCATCTCCCAGCTGCACCAGCTGCGCGGGCGGATCGGCCGCGGCGGGCTGCCGGGCACCTGCCTGCTGCTGACCGAGGTCGGCCCCGGCAGCCCCGCGGGGCAGCGCATCCAGGCCCTCGTCGACACCACCGACGGGTTCGAGCTGGCCCGCACCGACCTCGAGCAGCGCCGGGAGGGCGACGTGCTGGGGGCCGCCCAGTCCGGTCGCCGGTCCTCGCTGCGGCTGCTCGGCGTCCTGGCCGACGCCGACGTCATCGCCAAGGCCCGCCGCGACGCGACCCACCTGGTCGCCGACGACCCGCACCTCGCGGGGCACACTGCGCTCGCGGCGGCCGTCGCCGACCGTGTCACGGGCGAGACCGAGAGATTCCTGGAGCGCGCGTGAGCCAGAAGCAGCCGAAGCAGCCGGCGGCGAAGCAGACCCCGCCGAAGCAGACCGGGGCGAAGCAGTCCCCGCCGAAGCAGACCGGGGCGAAGCAGTCCCCGCCGAAGCAGACCGGGGCGAAGCAGGCGGGGGCGGCCCGCGCCCGCCGGCGGTCCGGGCCCGCGCTGCTGGAGCTCGACGCGCTCACCGTCGGCTACACGAAGAGCCCCGTGTGCGCGCCCGTGACGGTGGCGGTGGGCGCGGGCGAGGCCGTCTGCCTCGTGGGCGCGAACGGCGCCGGCAAGTCGACCGTGCTGCGCGCCGTCGCCGGGCTCCTCGAGCCGCTGGGCGGCGAGGTCCGCCTGCGCGGCGAGGTCGTCGACGAGCGCACGGTGGAGTTCCGCCGCCAGGTCGCGTGCGTCTTCGACGAGGACGCCTGGTTCGCCGAGCTCTCGGTGGCCGAGCACCTCGAGCTCGTCGCCCGCGGTCACGGCGTGCGCGACGTCGTCGCCGTCGTCGACGCCGAGCTCGCCGCGCAGCGCCTCGCGGAGCACGCCGACGAGCTGCCCACGGCCCTGTCCTCGGGGCAGCGCCGCCGGCTGCTGCTCGCGGCGGCGCTCGTGCGCCCGCGCGCGCTGCTGCTGCTCGACGAACCCGAGCAGCGGCTGGACCCGACGGGCCGCGACACCCTGCTGGAGCGCCTCAAGGCCGAGCGCGACGCCGGCACCGCGATGCTGCTCGCCACGCACGACACCGTCCTGCTGCGCGGTCTCGCCGACCGCGCCGTCGTCATCGACGACGACGTCTGCCGGGTCGTCGACGCCGAGGAGGCCGCGCGCCTGGTCACCGAGCCGGTGGCGGGCCCGTGACGCTGGAGCGGGTGGACGGCGACGCCCTCGACGGCGACGGGCCGCTGCCCGGCCCGGTCGCGGGGGAGCCGCTGCCCTCGCGCGCCGACCTCGTCTCCGAGGCCGCGCCCTCGCGGGCCGCGCGCGGCCTGCGCACCACCGTCTACGACGTCTACACGACCGTCCTGCAGACCGGCATCGGCGGCGGGCTCCTGCTGGGCGCCTCGGGCTCGCTGCGCAGCGCGCTGCAGGCCGGGCTGAGCTCCACGGGCGACGGGCCCGGGCTCGTCGCGCGCACCTCGGGGGTCCTGACGTCGGCCGGGCTCGCGGTCGCGGCCGTCCTCGTCCTGCTCGGGGCGCTGTGCCGGATCGGCCCCGTGAGCCTCGGCACCGCCCCGACCGCGTGGTGGACGCCGCTGCCCGTCGAGCGCCGCGACCTGCTGCGGCCCGTGCTGCGGCAGCGCGCGGTCGTGAGCGCGGTCGTGGGCGCGGTCGTGTGCGGCTGGGCGGGGTCCATCGCCGTCGGCGCGTCCCCGGGCCTGGGCACGGGTGGCTTCCTGTCCGCGCTCGGCGGTGGGGCCGCGCTCGGCGCGGCCCTGGGGCTGGGCGGCTACGCGCTCGTCACGCGGCCGGCCGTGCGGGCGGGCACCCGGGCCGTGGTCCGCACGGGCGCGGTCCTCGACGCCCTCGCGCTCGCCGTCGTCGTCGCGCTCGCCGCGTCGGCGCTGGTCGGGCTCGCGGTCGACGCGGTGGCCCCCTCCGCGCTGGTGGTGCCCGCGGTCGTGGCCGTCGTGCTCGCGGTCGTCGCGCTGGTGACCGCGGGGGCCGCGTCGTGGCGCGACGTGGGCGACACCAGCGCCGTGTCGCTGCGCAGCGGGGCCGCGCGCCTGGGGCGGCTCACGTCGTCGGTCCTGCAAGCCGACGTCCGCGAGCTCGGCCGCGCCCTCGCGGCCGACGCCACGGGCCGCCGGCGCCGCCGCCGCGGGGCCAGCCGGGTGCCGTGGGCGAGCGGGCCCGCGACCGCCGTCTGGTCCGCGGACTGGCTGCTGCTGCGCCGCCAGCCGCGCCGCTTCCTCACCGCGGCGGCCTTCGCGCTCGTGCCGCTCGTCGTGGCGGCCGGCACCGGCGCCCCGCGCGGCGTGCTCGCGCTGCTGCTGTGGCTCGCCGGCTACTGGGCCGCCACGACGCTGTCCGAGCCCGCCCGCAGCATGGCGCTCGTCCCGGCCGCCGCCCGCGCGCTGCCGGTCAGCCAGACGCGGCTGCCGCTGCTGCGGCTGGTGCCCGTCGCCGCGCTCATGGCGCTGTGGGGCGCGATCGCCGTGCCGCTGGCCGCGACGACGTCGGGGCTCGTGCACGGCGAGACCACGGGCACGGCGTGGTGGGCGTGGGCCCTGCTAGGCGCGTTCGCGGGGCCCGGCTGGGCCGCCGCCGCGCTGCGCGGGGCGCTGCGCCCCGACCCGGACCTGTCCCGCCCGTCCGTGGCCACGGCCATGGGCTCGCTGCCGCCGGGGGCCATCGCAGCCGTGTCCACCGGCCCCGACCTCGCCGTCCTCGTGACCGTCCCCGTGCTGCTGGCGGTGCTCTCGCGCGGCGCCCCCCCGCTGCTGGTGCAGGGCCAGGTCCTGGCCTCGGCCGTCGCCGTCGCGCTCGGCTGGTGGTACGCCGCGCACCGGGCGCGGAAGCTGTCGTGACCCGGATCGTGGCCGGCGCGGCGGGCGGGCGGCGGCTGAAGGTCCCGCCGGGGGACACCACGCGCCCCACGAGCGACCGCGTGCGCGAGGCCCTGTTCTCCGCCCTCGACGCGGCCGGTGCCGTCGCGGGCGCGCGCGTGCTCGACCTCTACGCGGGGTCGGGCGCGCTCGGGCTGGAGGCCGCGAGCCGCGGCGCGCAGCGGGTCGTGCTGGTCGAGGCCGCCCGCAGCGCCGCCGCCACGGCGAGCGCGAACGCGCGCACGCTCGCCCTGCCCGGCGTCAGCGTGGTCACCGACCGCGTCGAGCGCTTCGTCGCCGGGCCGGGCGCGGTCGTCGAGGACGGCTGGGACCTCGTGCTGGTGGACCCGCCGTACGCCGTGGACGACGCGGACCTCGGCGCCGTCCTCGCCGCGCTGCCCGCCGTCCTGGCCCCCGCGGCCACGGTGGTCGTCGAGCGCTCGACCCGCAGCGGGGAACCGCGCTGGCCGCCGGGCCTGGTGCCGGGGCGGCGCCGGACCTACGGCGAGACGACCCTGTGGACGGCCCACCCGAGCGGGCCGGAGGCGTGAGCGCCGCTGCTAGGTTCCCTGCCGTGCCCCCGACCGCCCGCCGCTGCGTGTGCCCGGGCAGCTTCGACCCGGTCACCCTGGGCCACCTCGACGTCGTCCTGCGGGCCGCGGACCTCTTCGACGAGGTGCACGTCGGGGTCGCGACGAACCCCGCGAAGCGGAGCCTGTTCACGAGCGCCGAGCGCGTCGCGCTCGTGCGCCGGGCGCTCGCCGCGACCGACGACCCGCGCGCCGCGCGGGTCGTGGTGGAGGAGGTCCCCGACGGCCTGCTCGTCGACCACGTGCGCCGGACGGGCGCGGCGGCCGTCGTGAAGGGGCTGCGCGGTGGCACCGACTACGCCTACGAGCTGCCCATGGCGCTGATGAACCGGCACCTGGCCGACGTCGAGACCGTGTTCCTCGTGGGTGACCCGCGCTTCGAGCACGTGTCCTCCTCGCTCGTGAAGGAGGTCGCCCGCCACGGCGGTGACGTCGCCGACCTCCTGCCCGCCGCGGTGCACGCGGCCCTGCTGGCGCGGCTCGCCGAGCCGCGCCAGCAGGGC
>NZ_JAAALN010000193.1 GCF_009906795.1 Kineococcus siccus | reverse complement strand
GGTTGGAGTCGATGGCCCGCTCGTACGCCGCGACCGCCCCCGGCACATCCCCCTGCTCCGCGAACAGGATGCCGAGGTTGTACGCCGCCGCCGGCGCCTCGTCGGGGTGGTTGGAGTCGATGGCCCGCTGGTACGCCGCGACCGCCCCCGGCACATCCCCCTGCTCCGCGAACAGGTTCCCGAGGTTGACCGCCGCCGCCGGCGCCTCGTCGGGGTGGTTGGAGTCGATGGCCCGCTCGTACGCCGCGACCGCCCCCGGCACATCCCCCTGCTCCGCGAACAGGATGCCGAGGTTGAACGCCGCCGCCGGCGCCTCGTCGGGGTGGTTGGAGTCGATGGCCCGCTGGTACGCCGCGACCGCCCCCGGCACATCCCCCTGCTCCGCGAACAGGTTCCCGAGGTTGAACGCCGCCGCCGGCGCCCCGTCGGGGTGGTTGGAGTCGATGGCCCGCTGGTACGCCGCCACCGCCCCCGGCACATCCCCCTGCTCCGTCAGCAGGACCCCGAGGTTGTACGCCGCCTTCGGCGCCTCGTCGGGGTGGGCGTCTCCGGCGGCCTGGCGCCAGAGGTGTTCCGCGTGAACGAGCTGACCCGCGAGGTAGGCGTTGTAGGCGAGGTCCATGCGGCGGTCGGCTGGTGCGGTGGCCGCTGCTTCTCGCCAGGTGTGGTCCGGCACGCTCGTGGCAGCACCCGACGTTCCAGTGGCCGAGGCGTCGCCGGCGGCGAGAGGGCCGGTGAGGTGGTCGAGGATGTAGTCGAAGGCGCGGGTGCCGCCATCGTGGTCGGCTGGCTCCAGCAGCCGGAAGGTGCCGTCGACGAGATCGGTGGCCCACGCCCGAGCGTCGGCGTAGTCCTCCCCGGCGTCGAACCGATGTAGCTGCGGCAGGTACAGCGGTGCGAGCTTCGCCAGTGAGTCGGCGGCGATGATGTCCAGACCGACCCGGCGCCAGTCGACCGCTGCCTGCACCATGGCCACCCCGAGGGGGTGGCCGCGGGGCGGGGCCGCGGATCGAGCGTTCTCGAAGCGCTGCACCGCGAGGTACCCGCCGCCGATGTACTCCGCCAGCCCGTAGCGGGTGATGCCTGCCCGCAAGGCATCGCCCTGCACCTGGCCGGCCAGCTGCTCGCGTTCCTGCGTGTCGTCCGGGTCCAGCCGCAGCACCCGGAAGCGCTCAAGCAGCTTCGCCTGGGGTGGGCGGATCTGACTGTCTGGTTCGTAGCGGGCGTGCTCACTGGCTCGCATGGTGGCCACGACGAGGTCGCCGCGGTCCTGCAGCCGGTCCAACCACTCCACCCGGATCCCGTCGCCGGCCAGGTAGAGGTCGAGGTCATCCAGCCACACCACCGTCCCCGCCGGCTGCGACGCTACGCGGGCCGGATGCCGGAACAACGGCGCCAGGCCGTCCTCGGGCTCTGGCAGCAGGATCGGCCGGTCGCCGAACCGTGCCCGGACCACCTCGGCGGTCATGCGGGTCTTACCGGCCATTGAGTGCCCGACGACGAGGACGGGTTGGCCGCTCTCGAGCGCGTCGATGAGTTCGGCTTCTTGGGCGCGGGGCAGGTACGCCACGTCTACCTCGGGGCGGGCGGGGTGCACGCCCAGCCGTGGCAGGCTCACGTCCCGGACCAGCCTGTGCTCCTCCGCGGCCACGCTGTCCGTGGCTGGACCGGCGGTGTCGGCGACACGCTCGCCGGCGCCCGCACCGGCGCCCGCCCCGGCGCCCGCGGCGCGCGGTGGGGGTGCTGTGCGGGTGGGTTGCTCCCCCGCCCGCTGGTCGTGGGCCGCCTGCCATCGGGCGTGCCAGAGGCCCTGATCTGATGCATCGAAGGTGTCCGGGCCGACCGGGGGCCGACGTCCGGGGGGGATCTTCTTGTAGTAGGCCTCCAGGGCTTGGACCGTTTTGCGGACCGTGCCCCAGTAAGGATCGGACTTCACGACGGCGTTGCCTTCGGAGTCGACCTCCTGGACGAGCCCGTACCACGTGCTGCTCGGGAAGCTCAGCCCCTCTCGGGTGGCGGCCACCTGCATCGCGGTGTGCGCGGGCGCGCCGATGGCAGCGTGCAGCTGCCGCAGCTGGGAGCGCAGCTCGCCGAAGGGGTCTTGCGACATCGGAGCCTCCCTTGACCCGGCTGGTGTCGCGCGCAGCCTACGAGCAGGCGTCACGCCCGACCCGCTGATCCGCGCACGGCACAGCTGTTGGGTCCGGAACGGGGCGGTCAGGAGTCCACGACGGGAAGTCCAGAGTCCGGAGTCCGGTGGGGGACTCCTCGGACTGCGGGGTGCTCACCGTGGAGGTGTCGAGGCGAGGTCTTCTCACTTCGACACCGCAGGTCTCACCCGGATCGCTGGCCAGCACCCCGAGACGACCACAGTCACGCAAAGGAGGACGACCATGATCGTCCGTCGCGTCACCGCTGTGAGCCGCACCCGCCTCGCCGGCTTCACCCTCGCGCTGGGCCGGGCTCTGCTGGTCAGCGTCATCACGGGGGCCCGCTGGGGCGCCCGCCAGGCTCGGCGGACCGGTCGGGCACTGCGGGTGCTGCTGCGGCACCCCCGCACCTGCCACGGCATGCGTCTGGCCCTGCTCATCGCTCTCATGCTGGCCAACGCGGCCGCCACCTGGCACGTCAACAACCAGACCTGGGCCGCGGGGGTCCTCGCCGTCACCAACGGCGCCAACACCCTCCTGCTGATCATCAGCATCCTCGACTGGCACCGGAACATCCGGAACTGACCCACTGACGCCGTCGAACGTCGTGGGGCGCTGCCAGCCGGTAGCGCCCCACGACGCACCCCGAGCCGCTACGTCAGGCCGGCGCTGGTCATCGCGGCAAGTTGCTGGCTACCAGGGTGACTGATCACCACGCCGCGATCAGCGCGCCGCCGAAGGTCAGCAGGCCACCGACCAGCCGGACCCGATCAACGCGAACCAGGCGACGCAGTAGCTCGCGATCCGGGTGGTCAGCAGGTGACGTTGCGGTCATGCCGAGTTGAGGGCGTTGGGTGACAAGCTCGTTGCCTGGGTCCTGCACTGTCTGACTGGTAGACAGACGCCCATGACCTTCACCTCGGTGATCTTCGACTGGCGCGGCACGCTGGTAACCACGTTGTCCTGGCAAGCGTGGGTGGAAGAGGCCCTGCGCCTGGCCGGCCGGGAGCACTCCGTTGCGCACGTCGACCGGGTGCTGAAGGCCCTGCAGGCGGCCGACCCCGGGGAAGTCCGACTGGAAGCCCCCGGTGTTGACTCCGACGCCACCTTGCACCGCAGCACCTACTTCGGCGTCTTCGCTGACGCCGGTTTCGACTCGGAGCTGTCTGAGGCCCTGTACGCGGTGGAGTCCGATCACCACCACAACCACTTCGCCACCGACGTCGCTGAGACCCTGCGGCAACTCCGGAAGGCCGAGGTGCGCCTCGCCGTCCTCAGCGACGTGCACTTCGACATCCGCCCCGCCTTCGCTGAAGCAGGCATGGACGGCCTGGTGGACACCTTCGTGCTGTCCTTCGAGCAGGGCGTCCAGAAGCCCGACCCGGCCATGTTCGCGACCGCGGTGGAAAGCCTGGGCACGCCGGCGCAGGACACGCTGATGGTCGGAGACCGCTCGCGACCGGACGGTGCCGCGGTCGAGCAAGGCATCACGACCTTGCTCCTGCCGCCGCTGCGCAGTGCCGACGACCGGCGCCTACATCGGGTGCTCAGCCTCTGCGGCCGTACCTGAGAAGGCACGCGCATGCCGGTGTCGTGGGCGTTCGCTCGTGTCTTCGGTGTCAGGATCAGCGTGTGCAGACACTGGAGTCCGACCGCCTGAGGCTGCGGCAGTGGACCGCTGACGATGCCCCCTTCGTCCTCGACATGTGCTCACGGTGGGAGGTCCAGCGCTACATCGGCGCCACCCCCCGCGTCCTCCAAGACCTTGACGAGGCCAGCGACACGATTACCCGCTGGCACTCCCGTCAGGATGGCTTGCACCGGGTCTGGGCTGTCGAGCACCGCGACGGTTACCTGCTGGGGACCCTGCTGCTCGTCGCCATCTTGGGCTCCGGCACCCCACCGCTGCAGCCCACCGGCGAGACGGAGATCGGTTGGTACTTCCACCCCGACGCCTGGGGACAGGGCTACGCCTACGAGGCCGCGACCCTCGTCATGGACTACGCCTTCGCCGGCGGGCTCACCGAGGTGCTCGCCGTCACCCACCCCGACAACGCCCCCTCGCAGGCCCTGTGTCGCAGGCTCGGCATGGACCACCTGGGCCGCACCCAGCGGTACTACAACATGACCTGTGAGCTGTTCAGCACCAGCCGCCCGGTGGCTGACTGACGAGGCCGAGCGGAGCACTTGGTCATGCCACCGGTGGCCCGTTTCTGCGGCTCAGCCAGGGCGCCCACCGGGCACTGGTCAGCGGATAGAGCCTTAGCCTAGAGGCGTGTCGCCCCTGCCGGTACCGGTCACCACCGAGCGTCTACGTCTACGCCCGTTCCGTCGCGACGACCTCGACGACCTGCACCGGCTGCACTTAGAGCGACCGGCAGTAGGCCGGTGATGTAGCTGGACATTCGTCCCTCCGATGCCGCATCGGTGCCCACGGGCACCGATGAACCGGGCGGACGGTCGGTCTAGGCTCCCGCACATGGATCATGAGGTCGTCCAACCGGCGAAGGCGCGAGCAGGGGAGCGCATCGCGGTCATCTCACCGTCGTTCGCCGCTCCCGCACTGTTCCCGGCCCTGCACGAGCAAGCGATGCAGCGCCTGACCCAGGTCACTGGCCTCGTTCCCGTTGAGTACCCGACGACTCGCCAGCTCGGAGCCTCCCCCGAGGCCCGTGCCGCCGACGTCAACGCAGCCTTCGCCGACCCCTCGATCCGGGCCGTCCTTGCCGTCGTCGGCGGCGACGACCAGATCACCGTCGTGCCGCACCTTGATCCTGAGCTGCCCCGCAGGGACCCGAAACCGTTCCTCGGGACCAGCGACAACACCAACATCCACCACTGGCTCTGGGCCAACGGGATCGCCAGCTTCTACGGAGGTTCCTCCCAGGTCCACCTGGGTCCTGGACCGGGAGTGGACAACGTCCACGCACGGTCCCTGCGGGCCGCGCTGCTCACCGGCGAAGACTTGGAGATCACCGACCCGGGCGAGTCCGAGGACGTGGGCTTCGACTGGGGTGACCCTCGGGCCCTGGACTCCTTCGGGGAGCGGGAGGCGACAGATCCGTGGTCCTGGCACGGGCCCACCCGATCGGTCACCGGGCGCACGTGGGGCGGGTGCTTGGAGGTGATCCAGTGGATCCTCACCGCTGGGCGGTTCCCCTTCGATCCGGGGGTCCTGAACGGCGGGGTGCTCATGTTGGAGACATCGGAAGAGCTGCTGCCGGCCCGTGACGTTGGCCGGATCGTCCGGTCGCTGGGTGAACGCGGCATCCTCGGCGCTGTCGATGCCGTGCTCCTCGCCCGTCCCCCGGTCTCCGACTTTACCCGCCGTCCCGATGCACCGGAGCGGGCGCGTCTACGCGCCGAGCAGCGAGACACTGTCGTGGAGATCGTGACGCGCTACAACCCCGAGGCCGTGATCTGTGTCGGGGTCCCGTTCGGGCACACCCGACCGCAGTGGATCCTCCCGCACGGCGGCACCATCACCGTTGACGGCTCCACTCGGCGGGTCGTTGCCAGCTACGCATAGGAGCGATCGGCAGGACGGGCATGGACGGGCGGTTACAGCCATCGGCATGTCGCATGATCGGGCGAGCACGGGCCTCTGTGATCGTGGAGTTCTCGACGCTTCAAAATCACCGAGGAACCCGTGCCCGTCCTGCCATCATCGCTGACCGAACCCCTCTGGACCCAGTTCGCCACGCTGCTCCCCACCCGACCAGAGTTCGACCCCACCCACCCACTGGGCTGCCACCGACGACGCATCCCCGACCGCGTCGTCTTCGACCTCATCCTGACCGCCCTCGTCCACGGCTCCGGACTGGAACGCATCGCCGTCCCCGGTTGCTCCGACCGCACCATCCGCCGCCGACTCCACGCCTGGGCCCAGGCCGGGATCGGGCAGGACGTGTTCACTGCGACGCTGGCCGCCTACGACACGATGATCGGCCTCGACCTCGAAGACGTGTCCCTAGACGGCTCCATCACTAAAGCCGTTGGCGGTGGAGAGTGCGCGGGCCGCAGCCCTGTTGACCGCGGCAAGGGCGGTACGAAACGCTCCGTCGTCGTCGACGCTGCAGGTGTTCCGCTGCACGTGGAGGTCGCCGGCGCGAACTGCCACGACTCGCCCCTCCTGGCCCCGACCCTGGCGGGGCTGACCGCGCTGGGACCACTACCGACAACGGTGACGGTGCACCTGGACGCCGGCTACGACTCCAAGAAAACCCGCGCTCTCTTGGTCGAGCTGGGGCTGCAGGGACGTATCGCGGTCAAGGGCGTGAAGGCCCCGATCCAGGTCGGCAAGCGGTGGCCGGTGGAGCGGACTCACGCGTGGTTTAACGGTTACGGCAAGCTGCGTCGGGTCACCGATAGATCCCGGCCGGTGGTGAAGTTCTACACCCACCTGGCCGCGGCCATCACCGTCATCCGCCGCCTCATTAACGAAGCCCGCAACCGCTACCGCTGGCCAGGCCGACCCACCACCCGCAGGCTCAAATGACGCCCTACTGCCGGTCGCTCTTAGACCAAACGGTCGCCACCTACCTCAGCCGCGGCGTCCGCAACCTCGAGGAGGTGCAGGCCGCTCTCGAACGACGACTGGCTCCGCTCGTGCTGGAACAAGCAGGCGACGGGGTGATCCTCGCGATCGCCTCCCTCGCTGAGGACCGCGTGATCGGCGAAGTGAGCCTCTGGCTCCGCGACGTAGACCCGCGAACCTTCGAGGTGGGGTTCGCCGTACTCTCCGACGTCCAGGGACGCGGGTACGCGCGTGAAGCAGTGCGGGCGCTCTTGACGGTGACCTTCGACCACTTGGCTGCACATGAGGTCATCGGCATCGCTGACCGCCGCAACGTCGCTTCGGCCTCCTTCATGCACCGCTTGGGCATGAGGGCTCGCCCAGGCGCCGAGGAGACCTCCCAGAGGGTCTTGTTCGCCATCGACGGGCATGGGTGGCAGACCGAAGACCATTCTGGCCGCGTCACGACCCACACCCAGGGGAGCAAAGACTAGACGCCCATGACCCCACCGACCGGCATAGCCCATTTCGCGGCCATGCCGCTGGTCGCGCGCTCAGCACTGCCCGGTCAGCAGCAGCAGGTTCCCCTGATCACCACCGACCCAGAGCCCGCCGGTCCAGACGACGTCGCCGCCGATCTGTGGTGTCTGACTGGTCAACGCTGGGCGTACGACCCGCCACTGCTCCAGAGCGTCGGTGCCGTCGAAGTAGTCGAGCTGCCGACCACCGAACCAGTAGAGGACCAGCGGAGCCCCCGCCGCGATCAGCGCGTCAGCGTCTCGACGCTTGATCCGGGTCGAGCGACGCGCGAACCGGCGGCCGGCGGGACTGGTCACCTGACCTGACTCCACGGCGTCCCACTGCTGGTCAGCCAGGCTTGCTCGCACCCATCCAGCATCCCCTACAGGCACGCAGTCATGCCGCTGGTCAGGAACTCGTCGACGCTCGGACCTGTCGACCTGCGCGGGTTCTGACTACGCGCTGGCGATCTCCTGCCTCACCACCGGGCGGCGCATGCTGACCCGGGGCCAGGCGTCCAACCTGAGCTCATGCTCGTGGCGTCTCACCGCGCGCAGCCCCGGGCCGAGCTCAGCTTCCGGGATCACCGTAAATCCGAGCCGGGCGTAGTAGGGCGCGTTCCACGGCACGTCGGCGAAGGTCATCAGCGTCAGCGCGGCGAGACCTAGCTCGCGAGCCCAGTCGGCCGCGGTCTCGATCAGTCGCCGTCCCCACCCTCGGCGCGCGTGGGACGGGTGCACCGACACCTGCTCGACGTGAGCAGCCCCGTCGACGACGTCGAGGAGGAGGTAGGCCACCGCGACGTCGTCGTCGGCCTCGTCGTCGGTGGCCACCCACGCTCGACCTTGCGCCTGGTAGGTCTGCAGGTCAGTCAGAGCGGGCGGATCGTCGTCGGCGACGGCCGCCATGTCGAGGTCGCGGAAGGCAGCCCCCGCGGCTCGCTCGATGTCCTGTAATCGTGACAGGTCCCGGTGCTGAGCTTGTCGGATCACGCGTCACCGTCGCACATCGGAGCGGGCCACCGCCTCGCATTTCGTGACCTGCGCCGAGGGCAGCAACGCACGCACATGCCGCGTCCAGTGCGCGCCGAACCCGCCAGTAGCACAAGTGCTATCCTGTCGCCATGATGACCGTCGGGCTTCGTGAACTCCGCCAACAAGCCTCCGACCTCGTCCGTCGCGTCGAGGCCGGGGAAGAAGTCACCATCACG
>NZ_JAAALN010000192.1 GCF_009906795.1 Kineococcus siccus | reverse complement strand
TGGCGGAGGGGGGCGACGGCCGGGCGGCCGGCTACCTGCTGCTCGACGTGGTCGACGGCGCCGGGCACGTCGAGCAGGTCAGCGTCCACCCGGCCCACGGGCGCCGCGGCCTCGGCCGGGCGCTGCTCGCGAGCGCCGCGACGTGGGCCCTCGGTCACGGCCTCGGCGCGCTGACGCTGACGACCTACGCCGACGTGCCGTGGAACGCGCCGCTCTACTCCCGGCTGGGCTTCCGCATCCTGCGGCCGCACGAGCAGGGGCCCCAGCTGCGCGCCCTGCGGCGGCACGAGGCGGACTCGGGGCTCGACGCCTGGCCGCGCGTCGCGATGCGCCGGGTCCTCGCGGCGCCGGCGCCTCGCGGCACCGGTCCCGACGGGTGCGGGTCCTCGGCCGGGCGGTGGCGCGGGCCGTGGGGCACGCTGGGGGCGTGACGCAGCGACCGGCGGAGGGCCGGCCCGGCCGGTCCGGGAGCGCCCGCGCGTGAGGCGGACCCGTGCCCGAGGGTGACAGCGTCCTGAAGGTCGCGCGCACGCTCGACGCCCGCCTGCGCGGGGCTGTCGTGCGGCGCAGCGACTTCCGCGTCCCGCAGCACGCCACCGCGGACCTGTCGGGGCTCGCGGTCCTCGGCACCGAGGCCCGCGGCAAGCACCTCCTCACCCGGTTCGCCGGGGGGACGACCCTGCACACCCACCTGCGGATGGACGGCGAGTGGACCGTCCTCGCGCCCGGCAAGCAGCTGCCGCGGCGCGTGGTGCCGGACGTGCGGATCCTGCTCAGCACGACGGTGGGCGAGGCCCCGGGCCCCACCGCGGCCGCGCTGCGGATGCCCGTGGTCGAGCTGCTGCCCACGGCGCAGGAGCACTCGGTCGTCGGCCACCTCGGCCCCGACCTGCTCGACCCCCACCCCCACGTCGACGGGGCCGTCGCCCGCCTGGCCGCGCAGCCGGACCGGGGCATCGCGGCGGCGCTGCTGGACCAGCGCAACCTCGCCGGCCTGGGCAACCTCTGGGTCAACGAGCTCTGCTTCCTGCGCGGGCTGGACCCCTGGCGGCCGGCCGGCTCCGTAGACCTGCGCCGGGCCGTCGAGCTGGCCGTGCGGATGCTGCGCCACTCGGTGGACACGCCGCGCGCCCACCAGGTCACGACGGGCGACACCCGGCCGGGGCGGCAGCACTGGGTGTCCGGCCGGGCCGGGCAGCCCTGCCTGCGCTGCGGCACGACGATCCAGGTCGTCGCGGAGGTCCCGGGAGACGCGGAGCGACGCCGCACGTGGTGGTGCCCGCGCTGCCAGCCACCGCTGCCGGCCTCCTGAGGCGCGGGCCGCCCCGGGGTGAACGCCGGGTGGCGCCCGGCCTCCCGGCGGTGCGGGCCGGTGAACTCTCGATGACCTCTGCCGGCCGGGTCGCGCTGCAGCCGCGTTCCGCGGCGCGGGCGACCTACTGTCGTTCACGTGCAGTCCTCGACGGCCCCAGGGGCCGGGATGACGACCCCGCCGCCACGCGTCGCGCCGCCCCTCCCGGGGACCGGGAGCAGGCGCCCGCGCATCCGACCCCGGTCGGCGGTCAAGGTCGCGGTCCGGGGCTCCGATGGTGCGGGGAGAGGGCTCGCGAGCAGCGACCCGGTGATGGCCCAGGAGGCCCGCATGGCGGACGGCGCGGACGCATGACGCCGGCCACGGCCCGTCGCGGTCCGCTCGTCATCGCCCACCGCGGCTACTCGGCGGTCGCTCCGGAGAACACCCTGGCGGCGTTCGAGGCCGCGCTCCGCGCCGGCGCGGACCTGCTCGAGCTCGACGTCCACCTGTCCGCCGACGGGGTTCCCGTCGTCGTCCACGACCACACCCTCGACGCGACGACCGGCGTGAACCGGGCCGTGGGCGACGTCTCCACGACGGAGCTGTCCCACGTCGACGCGGGCACCTGGTTCTCCGGGGCCTTCGCCGGTCAGCGGGTCCCGACGCTCGCCGAGGTGCTGCGGCTCACGGCCGACCACCCCGGCGCGGGCCTCCTGATCGAGTTCAAGGGCCGCTGGGCGCCGGCGTCCGTCGCCGTGGCCGCCCTGATCGTCGCGGACTCGGGCATCGCCGACCGCTGCGTGCTGCAGAGCTTCGACCGCTCCACCGTCGCGGCCCTGAAGGAGTGGGCGCCCGACGTGCGCCGCGCGCTCCTCGTGCTGCGCCCCGAGGAGGACCCCGCCGCGCAGGCCAAGGCCCTGGCCGCGGACCTCGGCGTCATGGCCTGCAACCCCCACGTGGCGGCGGTCGTCGCGACGCCCGAGGTGGTCGGCGCCTTCCACGAGGCCGGGGTCCAGGTGTTCACGTGGACGGTCGACGAACCCCTGCTGTGGGCCGAGGTCCTGCGCTCGGG
This sequence comes from Kineococcus siccus, assembly GCF_009906795.1. GTDB lineage: Bacteria > Actinomycetota > Actinomycetes > Actinomycetales > Kineococcaceae > Kineococcus > Kineococcus siccus. The sequence continues at coordinate 6,034 of NZ_JAAALN010000192.1, read as the reverse complement.
GGTGGACGGCATCATCACCAACGACCCGGCCCGGCTGCGCGGCTACCTCGACTGCCGGGAGCTGCGCATGACGCAGGACCTGCCCGCGGAGGACCGCGAGACGCTGACGCGGCGCGCCGTCGTCCAGGGCGGCCGGTCGCACCCGTCGCCCGCAGAGCTGCTGCGCCGCAGCGCCCCTCCGGCGACCCCCACCACCGTCTGAGTTCTCAGCCCGGCGCCGCGTGCAGGTGGTGCAGCAGCAGGGCCGTCTGCGCCCGCGTGATGGCGTGGTCCCCGTCGAGCGTGAAACCCAGAGCGCGCTCGGCGTGGGCGAGGCGGCCCGCGATCGAGGAGTGGTGCAGGTGCAGCTGCACGGCCGCGGCACGGTGCGATCGGGTGCGGCACACCGCGGCCAGCGTCGCGAGCAGCCCGCGCCCCCCGGGACGGCCGCCGAGCTCACCCAGCGCCCGCACGTCCGGCAGGCTGCGCGCGACGTCGCCCGGGACGGTCGCGAGCGCGGCCAGCGCGCCCAGCTCCTCGTGCGACACCAGGCGGTCGTCGCTCGTGCCGTGCAGCCCCGCGGCGGCGAAGCGCAGCGCCACGCGCGCCTGCGGCCAGGCCAGGGCGGCCGCGGCCGTGGTCGGGACCGTCCGCGTGCCCGCGGTGGTGGCCTCGCCCACGAGGTCGCCGGGCCGCAGCAGCCCGCCCTGCAGCAGCAGGGCGTCGACGCCCCCCACTTGCGCCCACCGGACGGCGTCCACCCGCTCCGCGACGCGCGTCACGAGGTCCGCGGCCCCGCCGCCCGCGACGGCCACGACCTGCACGCCGGCGTCCGCGCGCAGCCCGAGCTGCAGGGCGGCGCGGGCCCGCTCGCCGTCGTCGGCCGCGGACGACAGGACGACCTGCGCGAGCGCCTGCTCCGCGGGAGGCCCCTCGCCGGGGACGCCGACGTCCGCGCTGCGGTGCCGGGCGGAGCGGCGGTGCTCCACGGCCCGCGCCAGGTGCTGCAGGAGGAGGGCGTCGAGCGGGCCGGCGGGATCGCGCTCCAGCCACACCCGGGGTCCGTCGTGGCCCGCGCGCGGGGCCAGCAGGCGCCCGTCGGGTGCCACCCGCAGGGACGTCCCCGCCCGCGGGTCGTCGAGGCCGACGACGCACTGCGCGAGAGCCGCCGTCGCCCGCAGGACCCCCGCGAGATCGCTCTCCCGGCGCCGCACGGTGTCGAAGAACCCGGCCACCCGCGCGGCCGGGTCGGCGTCCGCCTCCAGCATCGACAACGTTCCCAGCAGCCCCTGCATCGTCGCAGCGCCTCCGATCGGGTCGGCGTCGTCGCGTCGTCGCGACGGGCGTCAGCCTACGTCGCGCCCGCCGCCCGCGGCAGGGCCCGCCCCGGCCCGTCGCCCGAGTTCGGCCCGTCGCCCGAGCTCGGCCAGCACCCGCGTGCTCCGGTCGGCGTCCGCCGGGACGGCCACGGCCGGCCCGCAGACGCCGTCGGCGTGCAGCGCGTCGCCGAACCCCGCGATGCCCTCCTCGACCCGGTCCAGCTCCTCGTCGGTGAACGCGGTCCCGACGCCGGTGGCCGTGGCGACGTCCCAGCGGTGGACCAGCAGGTCCCAGACGTAGAACCGGACGAGGGTCTCGCCGACCGTGGTCGGCCCGAAGTACCCGTCGAAGCCGGTGGCGGGCAGCGCGTCCTCGCCCAGCGCGGCCTCGACGCGCCCGGCGTGCGCGCGGAACGCCGCGGCCGGGTCGGCCGGCACGTCCGGCACCGGGCCCAGGTCCACGCCGTGCGGGGCGAGGAACTCCCGCTGCGTCGTGAGGACGTGGGCGACGACGTCGGCCGCGCTCCACCCCGCGCAGGGCGAGGAGCTTGACCAGGCGCCGGGTGCGACGGCGTCCAGCACCGCCGCGAGCGGGTCGGCGGCCGAGCGGTACCGGAGGAGGGTGCTGTTCATGCCGGGAGCGTAGCCGCACCCGGCGGACTCGCTCTTGATGGAACCCGACACCCGTGCCACGCGACTCCCGGTCGACGCCGTGGAGCGCGCCCACCTGCGCGAACCCGGCGACGCGTCGCACACGATGCACCGCTACCTGCCCGACGAGGACCTCGCGCCGCTCGTCGACCGGTTCTGGATCCCCGACTGGTCGGTGCCGCCGGGGTGCGACGCGCCGCAGCGGGTCCTGCAGCACCCGGCCTGCCTGCTGGTCGTCACGCCCGACCACGCCCGGTTCTACGGCGTCTCCTCGGGGGCGTCGACCACCGTGCTCACGGGCGAGGGGTGGGCCGTCGGCGTGCTGCTGCGGCCGGCGGCCGGTCACCTCCTCGTGCGCCGCGAGGTGGCCGCGTTCACGGACCGCTCCGTGCCCCTGGGCGAGGTGCTGGGGGACGACGCGGCGGTCGGGCTGGTGCGGAGCGTGCGTGCGGCGATGGCGGCGGACCCGCGGTCGGTGGCGGCCCACCGGCGCGCGGTGGCCGCCTACGGCGACGTGCTGCGCCCGTACCTGCCGGTGGACGAGGAGGGCCGGCTCGTGGACGCCGTCGTCGACTTCGTGCGCTCGCGCAGCGACGTGACCCGCGTCGCCCAGGTGTGCGCGGAGCTCACCCGTCCGCCTGGGCGACGTCGCCGCGGACCTCGGCTACGCCGACCAGCCCCACTTCCACCGCGACCCCACCCGCGTGACGGGCATGACGCCGGGGCAGTTCGCGGCCCGGTTCGCCCCGGTCGCCGACGACTGAGGACGCCTCCGCCGGCGGCCCGGGCGCGGGCTCAGCGGGCGACGACGTCCCGCAGGGTCGCGCGGGTGCCTTTGGCGTGCAGGGACGCGAGCGTCGTCGTGTACTCCGCCACGAACCGCTCGTCGTCGACCAGGTCGCCGAACAGCGTGCGGTCGGCGATGAACGCGGTCGGGTCCTCGGCCTGGCGGCGCGCCGCGGCGGTGAGCTGCGCCGCGAGCCGGTCCTGGACCTCGATGGGCTGCCCGTGCTCGTCCACGCCCTCCGCGTAGCGGGCCCAGGCGGCCACGACCGCGGCCGCGCGGTGGAACTCCCCGCCCGTCGCGAGCTGGTGGCGAACCACGGGCAGCAGCCACTTGGGGATCCGGTCGGAGCTCTCGGCGCACAGCCGCGCGACGGTGTCGCGGACCTCCCCGTTGGAGAACCGCGTGATGAGCTCGTGGCGGTAGGCGTCGAGGTCGATGCCCGGCACGGGCGCCAGCGTCGGCGTGCCCTCCCGCTCCATGTAGGCGAGCAGGAACTCCGCGAAGAGCGGGTCCTGCGCGACCTCGTGCACGAGCCGGTACCCGGCGAGGTGGCCGAGGTAGCACAGCGCCTGGTGACCGGCGTTGAGCAGGCGCAGCTTCATGAGCTCGTACGGCTCGACGTCCCCGACGACCTGCACACCGGCGTCCTCGTAGGGCGGGCGGCCCTGGACGAAGCGGTCCTCCAGGACCCACTGGGTGAACGGCTCGCAGACCACGGGCCAGCCGTCCTCGACGCCGAAGGCGTCGCGCACCTCGGCGCGGTCGGCGTCGGTCGTGCCGGGCGTGATGCGGTCGACCATCGAGTTCGGGAACGTCACGTGCTGGTCGATCCAGGCCCCCAGCTCGGGGTCCTTCAGCGTGGCGAACCCGACGAACACCTGGTGCGCCACGTGCCCGTTGCCCTGGATGTTGTCGCACGACATGATCGTGAACGCGGGGACGCCGCGGTCGCGGCGCCGGCGCAGGGCCTCGGTGACGAGGCCGAACGACGTGCGCGGCAGCGCGCCGTCGGCGAGGTCGGCGACCACGTCGGGCGCCTGCGCGTCGAACTCGCCCGTGACCGCGTGGATGTTGTAGCCGCCCTCGGTGACGGTGAGGGACACGATGCGGATGCGCTCGTCGGCCATCACCTCGATCGCGGCGTCCGGGTCCTCCGGCGCCAGGGTGACGTCGAGGACGGACCCGACGACCCGGGGTTCCCGGCTGCCGTCGGGGGCCTTGAGCACCAGCGTGTACAGGCCGCCCTGCGCCTGCAGCACCTCCGTGATGCGCGCGTCGTGCGGCAGCACGCCGATGCCGCGGATGCCCCAGTCCAGCGCCTTGCCGTCGTTCATCAGGCGGTCCAGGTACATGGCCTGGTGGGCGCGGTGGAAGCCGCCGACGCCCAGGTGCACGATGCCGGGCGTCACCGCGCTGCGGTCGTAGCCCGGGACCGGGACGGTCTCGCCGATGACGGCCAGGTTCTCCGGCGACAGCGGGGTGGCCGAGGTCGTCGAGGTCACTTGACGGCTCCGAGGGACAGGCCCTGCACCAGCTTGTCCTGCGCCGCGAAACCGGCCACGAGCACGGGCAGCGAGACGGCCGTGGCCGCGGCGCACAGCTGGGCGAGGAACAGGCCCTGGCTCGTGACGAAGCTCGTCAGGAAGACCGGCGACGTGCCCGCCACCGTGGCCGTCAGGGTGCGGGCCAGCAGCAGCTCGTTCCAGCTGAAGATGAAGCAGATCAGCGCGGTGGCCGCGATGCCGGGCATCGCCACGGGGGCGACCACGGTGGCCAACGTGCGCAGCAGCCCCGCGCCGTCGATGGAGGCGGCCTCGAGGATGTCGACCGGCACCTCGGCGAGGAAGGAGCGCATCATCCACACCGCGATCGGCAGGTTCATGGCCGTGTAGAGCAGGACGAGCAGCCAGATGTTGTCCAGCAGTCCGGTGTTCTGCGCGAACAGGTACAGCGGCAGCAGCCCCGCGACGATGGGCAGGAACTTGGTCGAGAGGAAGAAGAACATCACGTCCGTCCACTTCTCGACCGGGCGGATGGACAGCGCGTAGGCGGCGGGGATGGCCAGGCAGAGCACGATCAGGGTGGAGATGATCGAGGCCATCGCCGAGTTGAGCAGCGGCGCCACCGGGTCGGCCGCCAGGAACGAGCGGTAGCCGTCCAGGGTGAGGCCCGCGGCGATCGACGGCGGGTTGGTCGCGGCGTCGGTCTCGGAGTGCAGGGAGGTGAGGACCATCCACAGCACGGGGGCCACGAAGAGCAGGCCCACGACCCACGCGAGGAAGCTCCACAGCGGCTTGGCGGGCTGCATCGAACGGGCGCGGCGCTCCCGGCGCGTGGTCGCGACCCGGGCGGTGCGGGCGGGCGTGGTGGCGGTGCTCATCGGGAGACCTCCTCCTTGAACATGGACGACACCACGCGCAAGGCGAAGGTCGCGATGACGATGGTGCCGGCGACGACCACGATGCCCATCGCGGAGGCCAGACCGTACTCGTGAGCCGAGAAGAACGTCTGGTAGATCGTGTACGGCAGGTTCGCCGTGCCGAGCCCACCCGAGGTGATCGTGAACACGGCGTCGAAGTTCTGGACGATGTAGATCGACCCGAGCAGGCCCCCGAGCTCCAGGTACTGGCGCAGGTGCGGGAAGGTCAGGTAGCGGAAGATCTGCCACGAGCTGGCCCCGTCCATGCGGGCCGCCTCGACGGCGTCGCCGGGCTTGGACTGCAGGCCGGCCAGCAGGATCAGCATCATGAACGGGGTCCACTGCCAGATCAGCGCGGCCTCGATGGCGATCTTCGGTGCGGTGCTCAGCCAGTCGGGCTGGGGCGGGTTGTCGCTGCCGAACACCCGCCAGATCGTGGTGAGCAGGCCGTTGAACAGGCCGTAGCTCGGGTTGAACAACGCGTGCTTCCAGAGCAGGGCCGCGGCGATCGGCACGACGAGGAAGGGGGCGATCATCATGGTGCGCACCGCACCGCGGCCGAAGAACTTGCGGTCCAGCAGCAGCGCGATCAGCAGGCCCAGCACGAGGCTGACGAGGACGACCGTCACCGTCATGACGAGCGTGTTCCACACCGACGCGCGCAGGTTGGCGTCGGTGAAGACCTCGACGTAGTTGCTGACGCCCGCGAAGCCGCGCTCGGTCGGTCGCAGCGAGTTCCAGTCCATGAACGAGATGACGATCGTCACCACGAACGGGAGCTGCGTGACCACGATCGTGAAGATCAGGGCCGGCAGGAGGGGGGCCCGGCGGGCCCAGTCGGCCGTCTTGCGGGCCGACCCGACCGGCTTGCCCGGGGGC
>NZ_JAAALN010000191.1 GCF_009906795.1 Kineococcus siccus | reverse complement strand
GTCACGTGGACCGCCCGGGCGCCCCGGGCGAGGAGCTCGGCGGCCAGGGCGCGGCCGAGGCCGCGCTGTCCACCGGTGACGAGGGCGGTGCGTCCGGAGATGTTCACGGGGTTCCTTCGGGGACGAGGCCGAGCGCTTCGGCCGGAGCGGTGCGCGGGGTGCGCAGGAGGAGCAGCGGGAGGGCCGCGGTGGCGAGCAGGACGACCGCCGCGACGAGCAGGGCGTCGTCGACGGCGCCCGCGAAGGCGGCGGTGGGGTCGCCGGACCGGCGCAGCCCGGCGGCGGAGGCGGTCGTGACGACCGTGCCGAGGACGCTGCCGCCGAGCGCGGCCCCGAGCTGGCGGACGGTGGTGAGGGCGGCACCGGCCATGCCGGTGCGGGCGGCGTCCAGCCCGGCGAGGGCGGCCGCCGTGGTCGGGGCGACGAGCAGACCCAGGCCGACCCCGACGAGCAGGTACCCGGGCCAGGTCAGCGCGAAGGAGGTCTGCGGCCCGGTCGCCCGGGCGAGCAGCGCCCCGGCCGCGGTGATCAGGAGCCCGGCCACGAGCACGGGACGGACCCCGGTCCGCCGCACCACGCGGGCGGCGAGGGCGCTCACGACGACGTAGGGGCCCATGAGGCTGAGCATCCGCCAGCCCGTCCCGAGCCCCTCGACGCCGTGCACGCGCTGCAGGTCGAGCACGAGGACGAGGGCGATCCCCGTGAAGGCGAACAGCGCGACGGTCGCCACCACCAGGGCCGTGGCCACGGTGCGGGAGCGCAGCAGCGCGAGCTCGACGACAGGGTGGCGGCTCCGGCGCTCGACGACGACGAACGCCGCGAGCGCGAGGACCGCGACGGCGGCGGGCCCGACGGCCCCCGGCGCCCCGGCCGCGCCGACCTGGACCACGGCCACGACGAGGGCCGCGACCGCCACGGTCGCCGCGAGCGTCCCCGGGACGTCGAGGACGCGGCCCGGGACGCGGGTGTCGGGCAGGACGGCCGGGGCGGCGAGGAGGACGACGAGGGCGACCGCGACGTCGACGAGGAAGACGGCGTGCCAGCCGAACGCGGCGAGCAGCAGACCGGCCGACAGCGGGCCCACGGCCAGGCCGACGCCCGAGCAGGCCGCCCACACGCCGACGGCGCTCGCCCGCCGGGCGGGGTCGCTGAACGTGGCGGCGACGAGGGACAGGCTGGTGGGGACCACGAGGGCGGCGCCCGCCCCCATGACGAGCTCGCCGGCGACCACCGCGGCGGCCGAGTCGGCGGTCGAGGTGAGCACGGCGCCGAGCGCGAGGACGAGGCTGCCGGCCTGGAGGACGGTGCGCCGGCCCAGGACGTCGCCGAGGGTGCCCGCGGACAGCACGAGCGCGGCGAGCGCCAGCGGGTACGCGCTGCTCACCTGGACCAGCTGGACGCTGCTGAGGCCGAGGTCGGCCTGGATCGCCGTGAGCGAGGAGACGGTGGCGGTGATCGTCAGGAAGCTCATCGTCATGCCGAGGCAGGCGACGGCGATCCCCCACGACGCGCGCCGGCCGCGGTCGTCATGACGGTCGTCATAAGTCATGCGGAGGTTGTAGCATGACACCCGTCATGACGTCGAGTCCCCGCCTTCCCGGCCCCCGCGACCGCATGGTCGACAGCGCCCGCCTGCTCATCCAGGAGCGGGGCGTGACCGGCGTCGGGCTCCGCGAGGTCGTCGCGCACGCCCAGGCCCCCCGCGGCTCGCTGCAGCACTACTTCCCGGGCGGCAAGACCCAGCTCGTCGGCGAGGCGGTCGCCCGCGCCGGCGAGAGCACGCGCGCCGTGGTGGCCGCGGCCGTGGCCGACGGGACGGACGCGGCCACGACGTTCAGCGCCGTCGTCGAGCGCTGGCGCGCGGTGCTGAGCGACGGGTCCTTCGCCCGCGGCTGCCCGCTCGCCGCGACCGTCGTGGACGCCGCCACCGGCAGCGAGGAGCTGCGCGAGGCGGCCGAGACCGCCCTGGCGGGGTGGCGCGCCGACACGGCCGCGCTGCTGCGCCGCGACGGCTTCCCCGCCAAGCGGGCCGCGTCGCTCGCGTCCCTGCTGCAGGCGGCCGTGCAGGGGGCGCTGATCCAGGCCCGGGCGCAGCGCTCCACCGCGCCGCTGGACGCGGTCGAGCGCGAGCTCCTGCCCCTGCTGACACCCCCCGGCGGCCCGCTGAGCGGGTGACGCCGGGCCGGCGCCGAGCGTGAGTGGTTGCCTACGGCAACGTTCACCCATGGTTTCCCTGCCGGCCCCCTGCGTACGGCCGCACCCGCCCTAACGTCCCGTCGGACGAGGGCGGGAGGTCAGGGTGGACAGCACGACGACGGTCCGGGCGCGCGGCGTCCGCAAGCACTTCGGCGACGTCGTCGCCCTCGACGGCGTCGACCTCGACGTGACCGCCGGCCGGGTCCACGGCCTGGTCGGGCCGAACGGCGCGGGCAAGACGACCCTGCTCGGCCTCCTGCTGGGCCTGACCGTGGCCGACGCCGGCAGCCTCGAGGTCCTGGGGCTCCCGCTGCGCCGCGGCGCGCCCGTGCCCGACGGCGTCGCGGGCTTCCTCGACGGGCCCGGGCTCTACCCCCAGCTCACGGCCCGGCAGAACCTGGCCGCCGTGGCGGACCTGCGCCGGCGCCCCCGCGGCGGGGTGGACGGCGTGCTCGAGGAGGTCGGGCTGACCGACGTCGCCGACGACCGGGTCCGCGGCTTCTCCCTCGGCATGCGGCAGCGCCTGGGCCTCGCCGCCGCCCTGCTGGTGCAGCCGCGCGTGCTCGTCCTGGACGAACCGGCGAACGGGCTGGACCCCGCCGGGACGCGCCACGTCCACCGCGTGCTGAGCGGCCTGGCGGCCGGCGGCACCTCGGTCGTGCTGTCCAGCCACCGGATGGACGACCTCGCGGCCCTGTGCAGCGACGTCACCGTCCTGGCGGCCGGCCGGGCCGTCTTCTCGGGGCCGGTCGAGAAGCTCGCGACTGAGTCCGGGCCACTGGAGCACCGGCTGCGGACCTCCGACCCCGGCGCCGCCCGGCGGGTCGCGGCGGGCTCGCCGGGGGTCCGGGTCCGGCCGGACGACGACCCCGACCGGCGCCACGACGGCCCCGCGCTGGTCGTGCGCGCGTCGGTGCCCGACCTGGAGGACCTCCTCGCCCGCCTGGTCCACGGCGGGGTGCGTGTCCGCGAGCTGTCCCCCGTCGTGGCACCCCTGGAGGCGGCGTTCCTCGCCCTGACCGCGGACGCGGCGCCCGGCCGGGAGGAACCCGCGTGAGCGCGGCCCTCGTGGAGCCGGTCGCGCGTACGGCCTTCGCCCTGCCCGGCTACCGCTTCGAGCTGCTCAAGCTCACCGCCCAGTGGCGCACGCGCGCCCTGCTGCTCGTCTGCTGGCTCGCTCCCGCGGTCTTCGTGGCCGCCGTCAGCCGGCAGAGCACCCTGCCCTCCGACACCGTCTTCGGCCGCTGGATGGGCCAGACCGGCTGGGCGGGCTCGCTCGTCGTGCTGTCCTTCTGCTGCAGCTGGGTCCTGCCGCTGCTGACGTCGTTGGTCGCCGGGGACGTCTTCGCGGTCGAGGACCGGCTCGGGACCTGGCGCCACCTCCTGACCGTCGTCCGCTCGCCCCGGCGCCTGTTCGCGACGAAGGCCCTCGCCGCGCTCACCGTGCTGCTGGTGATGGTGGCGGGGCTGACCGTCTCGAGCACCCTGGGCGGGCTGGCGGCGGTCGGCGCGCACCCGCTCGTGGGGCTGGACGGGCAGCTCCTCGGCCCGGGGCGGGCGGCCACCACGGTGCTGCTCGCGTGGGCCGTCGCACTGGCGCCCACGCTCGCCTTCGCCGCCGTGGGGCTCCTGGGCTCGATCGCGCTCGGCGGCTCGCCGGTGGGCCTGCTCCTGCCCGCGCTGCTGGCGCTCCTGCTGCAGCTCGTGCAGCTGCTCCCGCTGCCCGTCGCCCTCCGCGTCGCCCTGCCGGGCAGCGCCTTCACCGCGTGGCGGGGGTTGTTCACGGCCCCCGCGCAGACGGGGCCCCTCCTGCTCGGCGTCGGGGTGAGCCTCGCGTGGACGGTGCTGGCGACCGCCCTCGCACGCCGGCTCTTCCTGCGCCGCGACGTGACCGGCCAGGGCCGCGACGACTCCGCCCGGCTCGTCGTGGTCCACGCGGTCCTGCCGCTGGCCGCGCTGGTGGCGGTCACGGCCGCCGCGGTCACCGCCACGACGCCGGTCACCGGTCCCGGTGTCGGCCGCGACCAACTGCAGACCTCGCTCGCCACCTCCTTCGCGCACCTCTACCGCCTCCAGACGCGCGAGCTCGCCCGTCCGGACGTCACCGAGGCGCAGCTGCGGACGACCGCGACCTGCGACAAGGGCGGCGACCGGGTGGCGGACACCGGCCCCGGCAACGACTGGCGCTGCGTCGTGTCGTGGCACCTCCCGGGGGCCACGGCGGTCGGCTCGGCCGTCTACCAGCTCGACGTCACCGCCGACGGCCGCTACGTCGCCGACGGCGACGGGCCGCAGGAGGTCAACGGCTTCTTCCAGGTGCGCACCGCCTCGGGCGACGCGCCCAACCCGCTCTGGCAGTTCGACGGCCTCGTCGACCTGCTCGCACCCACCCCGAAGGGCTGACATGCACCAGGTCACACGACGTCGGCAGCGCCCGGTCACCACGTCGAGCCCGGCGGGCCGCCTCGGCCGCCGGCCGCTGCAGGTCCTCGCCGCAGGGACCGCCGTCCTCGCCGTCACCGGCGGCGGGGTCGCCTACGCCACCACGAGCGCCTTCGGCCACCGCCAGGTCGGCACCGAGTCGGCGGACGGTCTGCAGATCTCCTCCGACCAGGTGATCAAGCCCATCGGCGACCGCCTCGTCACGGACAACGGCAAGATCATGGGGTCGACGGTCAGCCCGGACGGGCGCTTCCTCGCCGCGTCGAGCACCGACAAGTCCATCGTCCTGCAGGTCTTCGACCTGAAGACGTACACGCTCCGCTGGACGGTGGGGACCAAGGCCCCGGCGGACGAGGTGGTCAAGGACGGCACCGTCGGGCAGGAGGCGCCGACGTACTCCCCCGACGGGAAGGTGCTCTGGCTCTCCCAGACCGACGGCCTGACCCGGTTCCCGGTCAACGCCGACGGCACCCTCGGCGCGGGCACGACGGTCGCCCTCCCCCAGCGCGACGGCCAGTCCGCGCTGCCCGGCAAGCCGGTGTACTCCGCCGACGCGAAGGTCCTCTACGTCCCCGTCAACGGGCAGAACACCGTCGTCGCGCTCGACCCGGCCACGGGCCGCGTCCAGCAGACGTGGGGCGTGGGCATCGCGCCGCGCGAGATCGCCCTCGTCGGCCGCAAGCTCTACGTCAGCGACGAGGGTGGCCGCGCCCCCCGTCCCGGTGAGGCGGCGATCAACTCCTACGGCACGGCGGTTCCGGCCGACCCCTACCTGGGCACATCCACGACCGGCACGGTCAGCGTCATCGACACCGCCCGCCCGGACGCGGGCGTGAGCTCGATCGACGTCGGACTGCACCCGACCGCGCTGCACGTCACCGGTGAGGCGCTGTTCGTGGCCAACACGGGCAGCGACACCGTCTCGGTCGTCGACACCCGGCGGGACCGGGTCGTGCAGACCATCTCGACGCAGCCCTGGGCGTCGTCCACCGTGGGCTACGAACCCACCGCCGTCACCACCACCTCCGACGGGCACCTCCTCGTCAGCCTCGGCCGGGCGAACGCCGTCGCCGTCTACCGCTACGCGGGCCGCGCGCAGGAACCGGTCAGCTACGTGGGTCTGCTCCCGACGGACTACTACCCCGCGGACCTGGCCACGGTCGGCGACCAGGTCGTCGTCACGAACTCCCGCGGGATCGACGCCCGCGGCCCGGCGCTGACGTTCACGGCCGGCCCCGGCACGACGCCCGTGACCGGGCACGGCACGCACAGCACGACCGCGTCGCTGACCCGGTTCCGCCTGCCGGACGACCAGCAGATCGGGCGGTACACCGCCACGGTGTTCGCCCAGAACGGCTGGGGGAAGACCGACACCGTCCAGGCCGGGCGGAAGAAGGCGGCGCCGGTCGCCGTGCCCGCGCGCGTCGGCGACCCCTCCACCATCAAGCACGTGTTCCTGCTGGTGAAGGAGAACCGCACCTACGACCAGGTGCTGGGCGACGACCCCCGCGGCAACGGCGACCCGACGCTGGCCCAGTTCGGCGCGAAGGTCACGCCCAACCAGCACGCGCTCTCGAAGCAGTTCGGCCTCTACGACAACCTCTACGACGTCGGCACGAACTCCGCCGAGGGCCACAACTGGCTCATGCAGGGCGACAACCCCGAGTACACCGAGTCCTCCGCGGGCGAGTACGTGCGCAGCTACGACACCGAGGACGACGTCCTGGGCCACCAGCGCTCGGGGTTCCTGTGGACCGCGGCCGAGTCCGCCGGCAAGAGCGTGCGGAACTTCGGCGAGTTCACGCAGTTCGAGACCAAGCCGGCCGGCGCCACGTGGCAGTCGTACTACTGCGCCGCGAAGTCCGTCGACGCGGGCGGCGACCCCGGCGCGCTCTACACCCCCGCGATCAAGCAGGACACCGAGTCGCCGATCCCGTCGCTGAACGCCGTCACCGACCACGCCTACCCGAAGTTCGACACCGACATCCCGGACCTCTACCGCTACGAGGTGTGGAAGCAGGACTTCGAGAAGAACGGCCCGGCGGCGCTGAACATGTTCTGGCTGTCCAGCGACCACACCGGCGGCACGCCCGACCCCACCGCCCAGGTCGCCGACAACGACCTCGCCGTCGGCAAGATGGTCGACGAGATCTCGCACAGCCCGTACTGGAAGGACTCCGCGATCTTCGTCGTCGAGGACGACAGCCAGGCCGGGGCCGACCACGTCGACGGCCACCGCGCCCCCGTGCAGATCATCAGCCCCTACGCCCAGCACGGGACGGTCGACAGCACCTACTACAGCCAGCTCACGGTGGTCCGCACCATCGAGCAGATCCTCGGCGCGCAACCGCTGAACCAGAAGCTCGCCGCGGCCACGCCCATGGCGTCGGCGTTCACCGACCGGCCGGACCTCACGCCCTACACCGCGGTGCCCAACCAGGTCCCGCTCACCCAGGGGGTCGAGACGGCGCCGGCCTGCGGCCCGGACACCCTGGGCCTGACGGGGGCACCCGCCCAGCAGCTGGAGTCCCAGCAGGCCGAGGCCACGACCGTGCCCGCCGCGCAGCAGGCCGTCGCCGCGCAGTGGTCGGACTGGGCGAAGCAGCAGCGGTTCACGGGGCCGAACGCCGTCGCCGACGCCGCGAACCCCGAGCAGATGAACCGCTACACCTGGTACCGCGCCCACGGCTGGACGGTGCCCTACCCGGGTGACACCGTCCTCTACGCGCCCGAGCAGGTCCCCGGGGCCCACATCCCCAGCGCCGACGTGGACTGACCCGGTCCGCGCTCGCGCCACCCGTCCCGCGACGGCCCGCCGGCCCTCCGGCGGGCCGTCGTCGTCCCCGCGGGCCTCAGGCCGGCGGGTCGTCGGGCTGCGGGTCGTCGGGCTGCGGGTCGTCGTCGAATAACTCCCGGACCGCCGCGGCGATGGCGGGGCCGAGGCCGGCGGGGGCGGTCCACGGCTCGGTGGCCGAGAGGACACCTCCCGCGGCCAGGCGGCCCACGAGGTCCAGCGCCGCGGGCAGCGACTCCTCCTGCCCCGCGCCGGCGACCGTGCGGCGCAGCTCACCGGTCGTCAGCGGGCTGCCGAGCACCGCCGACGCGAGGGCGGACAGGCCGCCGAGGGCACCGCGGGCCTCGTGGTCCTCGCCCGCGACCTGCTCCCGGATCCACCGGGTGAGCGCGGCCCGGCCGGCGGCGCGGCGCTCCTCGTCGGTCGCGTCCGCCGGGACCGTGTCGTCCGGGGCGGTGTCCCCCGTCCCGACGCGCGCGGCGGGCACCGCCGCGAGCGCGGCCAGCTCCTCCTCCAGCGTCAGCCCGGCGACGGCGGCCGCGAGCCCGTCGAGGACGTAGGCCCCGGCCTCGTCGGCGGCGTCGGCGGCGACCACGTCCAGGCAGTCGGCGAGGTCCTCGACGTCGCCGCGCCAGCTGTCGGTCTCGCCGAGGAACTCCAGGTAGGCCGCCCACGAGGAGGCGACCTCCTCGCGCAGCTCCGCGACGTCGAGGTCGTTGGCCTCGGCGACCTGCGGCAGGACGTCGTCGAGCAGGCTCCGCAGCTCGGCGGGGACGAAGGACGTCGCGGAGGAGGGGACGACCTCGCCGCCCTGCGCGAGCAGCAGCCAGCCCAGCGACTCCATGAGCCGCGCCTCGACGTCGCCCGGGGACATCCAGTCCTCGACCGCCCCCTCGCCCGCGTCCGCGTCGGCGTCGGCCTCGAGGAACGCGCGGAAGGGCACCTGCAGCACGCCGAGCGCGCGCCCGCCGGTGCGCAGCGGTGGCGCTGTGACGGAGGCGGATGG
>NZ_JAAALN010000190.1 GCF_009906795.1 Kineococcus siccus | reverse complement strand
CGGCCGGCGACAGCAGCAGCAGGAACCCGCCGGCCGTCAGGAGGCTCCCGGCCCGCACCGACCGCCGCAGCGCGGCCGCACCGCTGACCGCGCACGCCGACCCCACGACGAGCTGCCACGCGCCCAGGACGCCCGGCGGGACTCCGGCCCCCGTCACGGCCGGCCCGACCTGCACCCCCACCAGCGCGACCGCCGCGACCGCGGCGAGCACCGGGCCCCGGCGCGCCAGCCGCGCCCCCGTGCCGTCCCCACCGCTCGTGCCGGCCCTGTCGCCCGTGCCGTCGCTGCCGCCCGTGCCGTCGCTGCCGTCGGCACCGTCGCTGCCAGTGCCGTCCCTGCCGGGCACCGCGCTCACGGCGGGCCGGTCCACCCCAGCCCCTCGCGCCGGGCGAGGGCCACGGCGTCCGCCCGCGAGCCGACGCCGAGCTTGCCGAGGACCGCCGAGACGTGGTTGCCGACGGTCTTGGGCGCCAGGCCCAGCGCCGCGGCGACGGCCGCGGTGCCGTGCCCGCGCGCGAGCAGGTCCAGGACGTCGCGCTCGCGGGAGGTCAGGGCGCCGAGCACCGTGGACGCGGGGTGCCCGAGGTGGTCGAGGAGCCGGGCGGCGACCTGCGGGCCGACGACGAGCTGGCCCGCCGCGACGGCCAGCACGGCGGTGCGGATCTCCTCCTGCCCGGCGCCCTTCAGCAGGTAGCCCCGCGCGCCGGCCCGGACGGCGGCGGCGACCGTCTCGTCGTCCTCGAACATGGTCACGACGAGGACGGCGACCCCGGGGACGGCGGCGCGCAGCCGGCGCGTGGCCTCCACCCCGTCCATGGTGGGCATCTGCACGTCCATCACCACGACGTCGGGCCGGAGCAGCTGCGCCTCCCGGACGGCCTCCGCTCCCGTCGCCGCCTCACCGACCAGGTCGATGCCGTCGAGGGAGCTCAGCAGCGCCCCCATCCCCCGGCGGACCACGGGGTGGTCGTCCGCGATGAGCACCCGCACGGCCGCGCGGGCGGGCCGCCCCGGCGCCGTCGGTCCCACCACCCGCCGATCATGGCCTCCCCCGCGGCCGTCCGGGAGGGGTGCCGCCCGGTCGACCCGGGAGACCCTCCCGGCTCCCCCGGGCGGGACCCCGTGTCCCCGGGGGTCCGCGGACGTCACGCTGTCGGCACGGCCCGCCGCACGGGTGGGCCCTGGTGGACGGAGGTGGTTCCCGTGGTCAGCACGAGCCCGGCGGTCGCGCCCGGTGCGACACCCACGACGGCGAGGAAGGTGGGCCTGGCCCTGGGCGCCCTGCTGGCCCTCGCCAACCTGGCCGGTCCCTTCGTCACCCCGGACGCGGCTCCCGGTGAGTCCGGACCGCCCCCGGTGGTGCTGTGGGCCGGTGCCGCGCTCGGCGTGGTCGCGCTCGCCGCCGTCGTCGTGACCTGGCGCTCCGGGAGCCGCGCGGCGGCCCGCACCGCGGTCCTGACGCTCGTCGTCGCCGCCCTCACCGCGCTGCCGGCGTTCTTCGCCGCCGACGTCCCGCCCGCCCTGGTCGTCGTGGCCGCCTCGCAGGTGCTCGCCACCGCCGTCGTCGCGGTCCTCGTCCTGCGCCGGTAGCGCCCCGACCCGCTCAGGCACCCGCGAGGAGCGCCCGCAGCCGCCGCGCGCGGTCGAGAACGGCGGGGTGGTCGAGCGGCCGCGAGCGAGGCGGCCCCAGCCAGCGGCACAGCTGGCGCAGGCCCAGCAGGACGGCGCTGCGGTGCACCTGCTCCGCCGCCGGCGGCGGCCGGACGCTCGCGTACCCGCGCAGCAGGTCGGGCAGCAGGGGCCAGGGCAGCGTCTCCCCGTCGTGCAGCAGGAAGTGCCCGAGGTCGAACGCGGCCTCGGCCCCGCGGGCCTCGCCCAGGTCGATGAGCCCGGTGTACCGGCCGTCGCGGCAGAACACCGGGGTGACGTCGGCGTCGCCGTGCGCCAGCACCGCCGACGGCAGGGCCCGCGCCCGCTCCTCGGACACCAGCTGCGCCAGCCGGTCGAGCCGGGCGACGTCGAAGAGCCCGGCGAGCGGACCCGGCCAGGGGTCCGGGAGGTGCTCCACGACGAAGGCGGCGTGCGTCGGGTGCTCCGCCTGCAGCGGCCACCGGGCGCCCTCGCGGCGGACGAAGCCGAAGCCGTCGACGGCGACGCCGTTCAGCACCGCCAGGTCCGCCCCCGCGTCGGCGACGACGCGCGCCGCGACGGCCCGGTCGCGCACCTCGGCGAGGGAGACCCCGGGCACCTCGGTGGTCAGCAGCACCGATCGCCCCACGCGCGCGTCGGAGGCCCGCACGTGCAGGACGCCGGGGACCCGGACGCCGAGCCCGCGCAGCCGCCGGTGCAGCTCGGCGTCCGCGCCGAGGTCGTGGTGCGCCTCCTCGGCGAGGCGCAGGTACGTCGTCTGCGCCCCGCGGCGGACGCGGTAGACCGGCGTCGAGACGCCGTCGGCCGTCCGTTCGACGGCGATCGGGACGCCGGCGCCGAGGACCTCCCGCAGGAGGTCCCCGACGGCTGCGAGGTCGGCGTCGGGTGGGCGCCCGTCCGCGGGCGTCAGCGGACCCTCGCCCCTGTCGCGGGGTCGAACAGGTGCACGCGCTGCGGCGGGGCGGACAGCCGGACGACGTCCCCGCGCCGCCACCGCACGTCGGCGGGGGTCTGGACCACCAGCGAGGAGTCCAGGCCCTCGACGCGCACCGTGCCGAGGCCGAACTCCAGGAGGTCCTCGAACACGACGACCTCCGCGGGCACCGACGGTTCCCCGTCGGCCGCGAGGTGGCTGTCCTGGGGCCGCAGCCCGACCGTCACCGCCTGACCCGGCCGGATCGAGCGGGCGGCGCTGCGCAGCCGGCCGTCGCGGCCGACGCGCACCGTGCCGTCCTCGTCGACCACGCCCTCCAGGAGGTTGATCTTCGGCTCCCCGACGAAGTCCGCCACGAACAGGTTCGCCGGGTCGTCGAAGATCTCGTCCGCCGTCCCGAACTGCTGGATGACCCCGGCGTCCATGACGGCCAGCCGGTCCGCGAGGCTCAGCGCCTCGAGCTGGTCGTGCGTGATGACGATGGTCGTGTACCCGAACTCGCGCTGCAGCACCTTCAGCTCGCGCCGCACGCGCTGGCGCTGCGCGGCGTCGAGGTGCGACAGCGGCTCGTCGAGCAGCAGCACCGGCGGGTTGCGGATCAGCGCCCGCGCGAGGGCCACGCGCTGCTTCTGGCCGCTCGACAGCGCCGCCGGCCGGAGGTCGAGGAGCTCGGTCATCTCCAGCCGCTCCGCCATCGCCCGCACCCGCGCGTCGGCGTCCTTCGCCCCGCGCGCCTTCAGCCCGTACGCGAGGTTCTCGCGCACGTTCAGCGGCGGGTACAGGGCGTAGCTCTCGAAACCCACCCCGATGTCCCGCCGACCGGGGGGCAGGTCCGCGATCGACCGGTCGCCGATGCGGATGTCGCCGGACGTCACGGTCTCCAGCCCCGCGATCATCCGCAGGGTCGTCGTCTTGCCGCAGCCCGACGGGCCGAGCAGCGCGACCAGCTCGCCCGGGCGGATGTCGAGGTCGATGCCCTTAACGGCGTGGAACGACTCGCGACCGCGGGCCACGTAGTTCTTGTGCAGGTCCCGCAGGACGAGGCTCTTGGCGGTCGTCGTCGACGGGGTCGTCGCGGAGGTGGGGGTCGTGGTCACGAGCGCTCCTGGGCCGGTTCGCGGACCGCCGCACCGCCGAGGCGGACGGTGTCCTCCCCGGCCGGGCCGGCGGCGAAGACGTGGACGTCGGTGAGCGGGACGTGGAGGTCGACCACGTCGCCCTCCCTGGCCCCGGCGTCGCTGTCCGCCACGACGATGACGTCGTGGCCGCCGACGTCGACGGAGAACTCCATGAGCCGGCCGAGCCGCTCCGCCAGCCCGACGCGGCCGCGCAGGACCACGTCGCCGACGGGCGCGGTGCTCCCCGCCCGCAGCAGGCCGAGGTCGCGCGGGCGGAACCCGAGCCGGGCGCGCCCGCCCGCGAGGTCGAGGTGCCGCGGGGCCGGCAGGTCGACGGCACCCCCGGCGGCCCGCAGGCGGCCGTCGGCCACCTCGGCCTCCAGCAGGTTGATCTCCGGCTGCCCCAGGGCCTTGGCCACGAAGGAGTCGACCGGCGTGCGCCAGATCTCGTGGGGCGTGCCGACCTGGACGAGCCGGCCCGCGCGCAGGACCGCGATCCGGTCCCCCAGCGCCAGCGCCTCCTGGTAGTCGTGGGTCACGTACAGGGACGTGGTCCTCGACATCTCCCCCAGCTGCTTCAGCTCGGCGCGCATCTGCGCCCGCAGCTTCGCGTCGAGGTGGGACAGCGGCTCGTCGAGCAGGTAGACGTCCGCGGGCCGGACGAGGACCCGGCCGAGCGCGACGCGCTGGCGCTGCCCGTTGGACAGCTCCCGCGGGAAGCGCCTGAGCAGGTGGTTGATGCCGAGGGTGGTGGTCACGGCGTCGATGCGCTGCTGCTGGTCGGCCGCGGAGTACCTCCCGGTCCGCCCCGAGCGCAGCGGCGAGGCCAGGTTGTCGAACACGGTCTTCTGCGGGTACAGGGCGTAGCTCTCGAACGCCATGGCGACGTTGCGGTGGTAGGGCTCCACACCCCGCATCGACCGGCCGGCGATCACCACGTCACCGTCGTCGACCTCGACGAGGCCGGCGACGCTCTTGAGCGTCGTCGTCTTGCCCGCCCCCGACGGCCCCAGGACGACGAAGAACTCCCCGTCGCCGATGGCCAGGTCGAGACCGGTGATCGCCTGGACGTCGCCGTAGGCCTTGGACAGCCCGGTGAGCTCCACGGTGGCCATCAGGCCTTCACCGCCCCGAACGACAGGCCCCGGACCAGGTAGCGCTGGATGGTCAGGGCGAGGACGAGCGGGGGCAGCGCGCCGAGGAGCGCCGCCGCCGCGGTGAGGTTGTAGTACGCCTGGCCGCCGCCGCCGAGGAACTTCGTCACGGCCACGGTCACGGTCGTCGCGGCGGAGTCGGTGAGGATCAGCGGGAAGACGTAGTTGTTCCAGGCGAAGATGAAGGCGAGCAGGGCCGACGCCGCGATCCCCGGCCGCACGAGCGGCAGGGCGACCGTGAGGAAGGCCCGGATGCGCGTGTAGCCGTCGAGCAGGGCGGCCTGCTCGAGCTCGGGGGACAGGTCCTGGAAGTAGGACCGCAGGATCCACACCACGAGCGGCATCGTCACGAGCTGGAGCACCCACACCATGCCGACCTTGGTGTCGAAGATGCCGAGGGTGTTGTAGATGACGAACAGCGGCACGATGACCATGAGCTCCGGGGCGAACCGGAAGGACAGCATCTGGAACATGAGGTTCTCGGAGCCGCGGTACTTCCAGCGCCCCGCGGCGTAGGCGGCCGGGACCCCGACCACGAGGGAGACGAGCACGGCCCCGACGCAGTTGAGGACGCTCGTCCACATGGCCTGGCCGAAGTCGACGCTGGTCAGGTCCTGCCCGCGCTGGGACAGGACGGTGACGAAGTTGTCGAACGTGGGGCTGAACGCGAAGTAGGTCGACGTCTGGTCGGCGTCGTTCTTGAGCGCGAGCAGCAGCATCCACAGCAGGGGGAACAGCGAGAAGACGAACCACGCGACGATCATCAGGTCGGCGACCACCGACCCGGCCGTCACGCGCCGCTGGCCGGGCTTCAGCTCCTTGGCCACGTCACACCCCCGCCCCGGCAGCACGGCGCTGCGCCTTGCCCAGCACCCCGACGAGGTAGCGGGCCGTGATGAACACGATGATCCACAGCAGGAACATGTAGGTGCTGCCGCGGGAGTAGTTGAGGTTGGTGATCGAGTCCTGGAAGGCGCTGATCTGCAGCGTCGTGGTGGTGACGCCCGGGCCGCCCTGCGTCAGCACGTAGACGGAGTCGAAGACCTTGAGGCAGTCCATGAAGCGGAAGATCACCGCCACCAGGATGTAGGGCCACATCATCGGCAGCATGAGCCGGCGGAACATGTAGAACCAGCTCGCCCCGTCGACGTCGGACGCCTCGAACGGCTCCTGCGGCAGCGAGCGGATGCCCGCCAGCACGAGGATCGCGACGAACGGCGTGTAGATCCACACGTCGACGAGGACGACCGAGAAGAGCGCCCGGTCCCGGCTCAGCCAGTCGAACGTCGAGCCGAGCCCGAAGACGTGGTTGAGCACGCCGAACTGCGGGTTGAACATGAGCTTCCAGATGACGCCCGCGATCACGGGCGCGATCATGAGCGGCAGGATCAGCAGCCGCTCGAAGGTCTTGCCGATCAGGCTCGAGCGGTTCAGCAGGAGCGCGATCGCGACCCCGAGGACGGTCTCGGCCCCCGTGGCGAGCACGGCGTAGAGCAGCGTGGTGCCGGCGCTGCGCCAGAAGAGCGGGTCGCCCAGCACCTCGCGGTAGTTGGCGACACCGACGAACTGCGGGTCGGGGTTGGTCGCCGCGTAGTCGAGCACCGTGTAGTAGACGCCGTAGAAGAAGGCGTACAGGATGCCGATGATCAGCAGGACGGCCGGGACCGACAGCAGGTACGGGCGCGCCTTGCGGCGCCAGTCCGGGATCCGGGGCGGGGCACCCGCGCGCGCCCCGCCCGGCGGCGTCTCCTCCGTGGGCCGCCGGCCCCCGACGGTGGTGGTCATCAGGCGTTGATCTTCGTCGTGTTGGCCTGGGCGAGCTCGTCGAGGCGGGACTTGGCGTCGGCGCCCGAGTAGATGTCCTGCAGCGCGACCGCCCAGTCCTCGGTGGTCTCGAAGAACTTCGTCTGCGGCGTGAACTGGATCTTGGTGGAGTCGATGACCTTCTCGAAGGTCTCCAGGTAGCCCGGGAAGCCGCCGAGGGTCTGCTTGAACGAGCCGTCGAAGACCGACGCCCGGGTCGGGTCCGCGAAGGTCGACGCGGTCGCCTTGTTCATGGCGTCCTTGCCCGTGGCCCACTGGATGAACAGCCAGGCGGCCTGCTTCTTCTTCGACGCGGCGTTCATGGCGAGCGACCACGTCCAGAGGTTGGTCGCGTAGCTGCCGTCGGGGCCCGCGGGGCCGGGGTACCAGGCGAGGTTGCCGGCCTCCTTGCTCGCCCCGGCCTTGTTCTTCGGGTACGTGGCGCTGTCCGCGTCGTAGACCATCATGGCGTTGCCGTTGCCCAGGTCGCCCGTGCACTGCGGGTAGTCGTAGGTGGTCCACGAGGTCGGGCCGGCGTTCTTCGCCAGGTCGACCCACTTGCGGGTGAACTCGACGGCGGCGTCGGAGTTCATCGCGGCGGTGTAGGTGGTCCCCTCCGCGGTGTAGTCCTGGCCGCCCTCGCGCGTGAACTGGGTCATGAAGCCGGGGTGGATGGTCGCCCACGACTTGGAGCCGCGGAAGGCGACGCCGTAGGTGTTGTTGGCCCGGTCGGTCAGGTCGGTGGCGACCTGGATGAAGTCGTCGAACGTCTCCGGCAGGGCGATGCCGCGCTGGTCGAAGACGCGCTTGTTGTAGGCCACGACGTTCGTCTCGAAGCCCCACGGGATCGCCCACTGACCGCCCGTGCCGAGCGCGCTTCCCTTCTCGAAGTCCCAGCGCGTCGAGGTGCGCAGGCCCTCGTAGATGTCCTCGAAGTCGTACTCGTCGCTCGTCGCCGCGGAGTTCTGGATCCAGGGCGCGAGGTCCTCCATCCAGCCGGGGGGACCGTACTGCCAGATGAAGTAGGCGCCCGTCATGAAGACGTCGTGCGCGCCGGTCCGGCCGGCGAGCTCGGTGTTGAGCTTGGTGAAGTAGTCGGCCTCCGCGACGAGGTCGGCCTGCACCTCGATGCCGGTCAGCTCGGTGAACTCCTTCAGCAGGGGCTGGAACGCCTGCTGGTAGGGGTGCGGGGTCTGCAGGATCTTGATGCTCTCCCCGCTCAGCGCCTTCCAGTCGAAGGAGCCGGTGACCTCGGCGGCCCCGTTGGCCGTGGCGGCGGCGTCGCCGCCCCCGCCCGTGCCGACGCCGCAGGCGGACAGGAGGGGGACGGCCGCGGCTCCGCCGAGCGCCGCGAGGGCGGTGCGGCGGCTCAGGGGCAGGGGACGGGACTGCTCGCTCATGCTGGGCTCCGTTGCGGTGCAGAGGGACGGGAGGGGGACGTGACGGGTCACCGGGGCGGCCGGCGGCCGCCCCGGAGGGTGCCCGGCGTGCGGGCGGGAGGTCCGGGTGTCGAGGACCTGTACCGGCGGGCGGCCCGCCGGCCTCAGGGCAGGAGGGAGACCTTCACGGAGTTCGCGCTGTCGGCCACGAGGTCCAGACCCTTCTGGAACTCCTCCAGCGGCAGCTGGTGGGAGCAGATCTCCTCCAGCGGGAGCCGGCCCGAGGCGATCATCCGCAGCGCCGCGGGCCACGTGTTCTGCCCCAGGTGCGCCCCCAGGACGTTCAGCTCCTTGTCGTCGGAGATGATCGACCAGTCCACGCTCACCGGGTCCTTGAACACGC
>NZ_JAAALN010000018.1 GCF_009906795.1 Kineococcus siccus | reverse complement strand
CCCCACGAGGCCCCACCTGACCCCCGGGGGTCAACTTTCATCCGTCGATAGAGGGTCCGTTTTCGTCCGCCGTTGACACCTGAACAACCCCTTCCTCTACGCCGACACCACCGGGCAGGCCCCCAGCCTTCAAGGCGTCGCCGACTTCTTCGGTGGCTTCGGCAGCTGCGCCACCTTCGGCGCCACTGACCTCATCAACGACGCTCTTTCACCTGGTGCTGTCAACAAGAGCTCCGGCGCCTACTTGGCCGGCTGCGGCGCCTCCACCGCCGCCGTCACCATCGTCTCCCTTGGTACCGCCGGAGGAGGGGCAGGAGCCCGCTTCGGCATGACCGCCACACGAGTCGCGGCCAACGCGGCCCGGGAGACAGCCGAGGCCGCCGCCCGCGCCATTGGCCGCAACGCCGCCAGCGGACTCGGCCGCGGCGCCAGCCAAGCCGGCTCCGCGGCGCAACGAGCCGAAGAAGCCATCGCCACAGCCGCGGAGCAAGCACAGTCCGTTCGCAAAGCAGCCCAAGCCGCCGCACGAGCACAAGCAACCGGCAGAGCTGAACATTCGGCCACCGCAACCGAAAGCCTGCAACAGCGCCAGATCGCAGTCTGCCGAGAACTGCGGGGCGGTGCGGGGCCAGTCAGAACTGGTCAAGCTGGTGAGGCCCGCGTGCGCGAGTTCTACGCAATCGGCGATAAGGCAGCCCAAAAGATCGGCGGGCGGAATCGAATCCTAGACGGGCTAAGCAGGGAGGCCGTGACCGAGATTAAGAACGTGAAGTATCAAGCTTTGACGCGACAGCTCACGGATAGCCTGGAGTATGCCCAATCAACCGGTCGGCAATTTCATCTGTATGTGCGACCTGACACGACGATCAGTAAACCACTTCGCCGGGCCATCGAAAACCCTGCGAACAGGATGGAGCTACGATTCATCTCATGAGTGACTCGAATCAAGAAGGCCCAATCCTTGCCGTAGACCTTGCGAGGAGGCTCGCGGGTGATGCTGAGTATCAAGCCGCCTTGTCGAAACATGAAGTAGATCGAGCACAAGCTATGGCCGAGCTTTCGGCCGCGGAGAGGCCGATCGTCATCGATCTGGACGACGTCGGGATACGGGTCGATTCGGTGTGGGATCTCCTTAATTCCACATCTAGACCCCCTTTCTATTCTGATGCCTTGCCAGTACTCCTGCATCACCTTAAGAAAGGTGGATATCCGGACAGGGTTCTAGATGGCCTTGCGCGTGCACTGACGGTGAAGCCCCAGGGCACGGCTTACTGGATCGATCTTCGTGACGCATACCTCAAAACGGCTCCCGAATCGGAGGCCGCCACCGGACTCGCCAACGCTTTAGGGGTGCTGGCCGCGAAGCGGCATTACACGGAGCTTACGCGGCTCGTAACGGATGAACGGCGGGGTAGTGAACGCTTAATGATGCTCAAGGCCGTCAGACGCTTAGGGGGGGAGTCTGGCCGCCAAGTGTTGGGTGACCTCGCACTCCACCCCTTGCTCGGTAAAGAAGCATCACATCTATTGCGACGAGTGCGGCGTTAACGGGCTCTTCACAAAGCAGGGTGTAGGCGAGGTCTGAACCCGCCTGACTCGAGTAGCAATCTCGCGATGTAGTGGGTGAGGTTGCGGAACCCCAAAGCGGACCCGCGTAGGTGTCCAGTCGTCCGTTGATGGCCTCGGTCGGGCCGTTGGACGTACCGGGTCGATCGAAGTAGGCCAGGACGTCGTCGGCTCGTCGCTTCAGGGTCCGCCCGAGGCGGCGGAGCTCGACGAGGTCAGCCGGGATGGTGGTACTGAGGGTGTCGATGAGGGCGGTCATGGTCTGCTTGCCGGCGCGGCGGTCGGGGTCGCGGTAGGCGGCGATCATCCGCTGGTAGACGCCCCAGGTCGCTTCCACCTCGACGTGGTCGTCGGTGGCGAACACGGAGTTCAGCCGGGCGTGCTGGCGGGCGGTGAGCAGGTCCGCGCCGGTGTGCAGCAGCCGCCGCGCTGGGTAGAGCGGATCCCCGACCCGGCCGCGGTGACCGTGCATTTCCTGCTGGCGCCGGCGGCGGACTTCGGCCACGGTGTCCCCGGCGAGGCGGACGACATGGAACTGGTCCATCACGGTGACCGCGGCGGGCAACTCCTGGGTGGCAGCGGACTTGTAACCAGTGAACCCATCCATGGCCACGACCTCGACCGCGTCACGCCAGGCCTGGGGGCGGGTGGCCAACCACTGCTGGAACGCCTTCGTGGAACGGCCTTCGACCATGTCCAACAACCGGGCTGGTCCTGTACCGCAACGGTTCGGGGTGCCGTCATGACCGTCGCAGGGACGCAGGTATTGCACGGGATTCCATACATTATCCCGCGTGCTGTTACAGCGCAGGAGGTGGTCCAGAGAGACCGCAGCACCAGCACCTTGGGATGCCCAGCCCCTCACATGGGCCATGACAACTACGCCGCCTCAGCCGGACGCATCGTCAACAGCGGGCCCGCGAGCGGGTTCGGGCACTGGATCGTCCTGGAGCACGCCGGGGGGTACCGCACCGTCTACGGGCACATGGCGCCGCGGGATCTCCTGGTGAAGGTCGGCGCCACTGTGACGGCCGGGCAACTCATCAGCCGAGTCGGCAACGGCGGCACGAGCACTGGGTGCCACCTCCACTTCGAAGTGCACAACCCCAACGCGGCGATCGACCCTGTGCCCTTCCTACGCCAGGCGTGCAGCTGCATCGACTGGGCTTTCGGCGCCACTCACGCATGTCAGCGGCGCGATCAAGGGGGTCTGACTGCAACCCTGTTAGTTCTACTGATGTGAGCTGCGATTCGCCACGCATCGCGGCCGGATGCGAGCTCCGGCTTGTGTTGCCGTCAGCGTCTACACCGATCACCCGGTACTCGAGACGACGGCTGCCCAATTATCACGTCCGCCGCGTGACGGTCGGGCGAGTGAGTCCATGTTGCCCAGCATCGTCGTGGTGACGCTGCTGAAGCCCTAACTTCCACGCCTTCTCCTGAGGTCAGAGGCAGCACACGGTCGGGCCGCGTCGAGCGCGCCAACAAGGAGTGGAGTCTCCCAAGGTGGTGTACGACCGGCCCGTGACGGGCGTGGCGACGACGTAAAGGGCGGCCACCGCGTGATGCTTCGAAGGACCTCTCACAGTGCCTTTGAAGGAGATCAACGCGATGACCGCCAACCCCATGATGGACCTGCGCGCTTCCTGGACGAGCAGCTGGCGCAGGCGTCGCCGGACTTGCTGCGGGAGCCGATGAGCACCTTCGTCAACACCCCGATGTCGGCTGACGCGGACGCCGTGTGCGGCGCGGCTTATGGCGTCTCGAGAGCCAGGAGGGCCTAAACTCACCTCTGATACAGTCGATAGACCTCGTTTCTCGAAGAAATTTCTAGGTAGCGTCTCCGTCGTCCAAAGGAGCGTTGCTCTTCTTTCTCCTCGAAGTGACCGTGTAGATACCTGCTGGCTAGCGTGACTAGTAGGTGAAGTGTCGCGACCTGGCCTTCAGGCACGTCATCGAACTCCTGGTACCCGAACCCTCCGGGGACATCAATGAAGAAGGCTTCAGTACCGGAAGTCCAGATCCGCACCTGCGGGTCGCCAGAGACGGATTCGGGGTCACCCGATGGTGGACCAATAAAGATTCTGATGTATCCGGCGTCCTTATCGCTACTGATGGATAGCCCGCCGACGTCTTGGGCGGCAGTCTTGACGATGTCCTCGACCTCACTCAGATCCAACCCACTGCCCTCCTGCTCCGCCCACGTCAGCCGTTCTTCCACCATGTCCGGTTCGTCCCGCGAACCCAGTTGTCGATCCCTCCGTAACGCTTCTCCACGTGCACATGGTACCTAGCAACACTTTGCATCCCTGGACTCATCCTCTTCCAGTGATTCCTTGCCGGACCCAGAGACACGCGACCTCCGCCCACTCGAACCACCTGGCGCACGTACGGGGCCGCTGCCCGAGCAACATGCGGCGCGGCCGCCCGAACCGCGGCCACTCCCGCGGCGATCAGAAGAGGGGGAATAGCGCCCGTGGGGTCTGCGTGACTGGTAGGGCTTCCGAAGGCATACGCGTAGGCGTACCGGTCCTGGCTGGTTGGGTCTTGCTGGGTGAAGCGGCCTTGGGTGGGGTCGTAGTAGCGGATGCCGAGCTTGACGAGGCCGGTGGCGGCGTCGGTGTGCCCCCCGCCGTAGCGGAAGGGCTGAGATGCGCCGGCGGCTTCGGTGGCGTTGAGGGTGCTGCCGTAGGCGGAGTAGCTGTACGTGTTGGCGAGGGTGCCGTCGGCCTTGACCATGGCGCGGACGGAGGCGACGTTGTCGGTGAAGGGGTAGTACTCCGTCGTGGTGGTGGGTGAGCTGCCGATGCGCACGGCGATCAGTGTGCCGCTGGGGTCGCGGACGGTCCAGGTGGAGGTGGTGCCGGTCTTGGACCAGGCGGGGGCGGGGCTGAGCGGGCTGACCGCGAAGCTGGTCGCGGTGGCGCCGGTGCCGGAGCGGATGCGTTCGCCGTTGCCGCCGTTGCCGGCGGCGTAGGCCTGGGCGATGGCGGTGCCGCCGGCGGGGGTGAAGCTGGCGGCGGCTTCCTGAGCGTTGTAGGTGGTGCTCAGGCCGGGCGCGGACTTGGAGCTGGTCTGGTTGCCGTTGCCGTCGTAGGTGTACCCGGTGCCGGTGAGGGGTGCGCCGGTGGGGGTGACGCCGGTGGCGGTGGTGAGCTCGTTGCCGCCGTTGTAGGTGAACGACGCGGCCGGGGTGCCGCTGGTGCAGGTGGTGGCGGTGGTGTTGAGGTAGGCGGTGCGGTTACCGGCGCCGTCGTAGCAGAAGCCTTCGTAGCGGGTGACCGCTCCCCCGGCCGTGGGCGCGGTGGAGGCGGCGGTGAGCCGGTCCAGGCCGTCGTGGCTGTAGGTCGTCTTCGCCGCGGACAGGGCGTCGGTGACCGAGGACACCAGGGCGGTGTCCTTGGTCGGGTTGGTGGCCGAGGTGGGGGCGGCGGTGTCGGTGTAGGTGTAGGCAAGGTTCAGCCGCGGGGTGCTGGTCGTGCCGGCGAGGGTGGTGCCGATGACCTGCTTGAGGCGGCCGGAGTCGTCGAGGGTGGTGGCCATGCTCTGCCCGCCGGGGTAGCGGGTGTTGGTGCGGCGTCCGTCGTCGTCGACGGCGAACAGGACGCACTTGGTGGACGCAGCGCCGGGGTTGGTGATGCTCTGCCCGGTGCAGGTGCCGCCGGGCAGGGCGAGGGAGGTGAGCTGGTCGGCGTCGTTGTAGCCGTAGCTGACCGCGCCACCGTTGTCGGTGTAGCTGGTGAGGTTGCCGCCGAGGTCGTAGCCGAGGGAGATGACGTCCTCGGGTGCCTCGGTGCGCTTGAGCCGGCCGAGGCCGTCGCGGACGTAGTCGGTGGCCCGGTCGGGAGTGGTGGCGGTGGCCGAGGGGAACTCCTCGACGGCCTTCAGCCAGCCGTTGCCGCCGGGGGCGCCGTAGAAGGTGTTGACCACGCGCCCGTCGGCGTACCTGGTGGAGATGACGCGGTCCATCGCGTCGTAGCTGTAGGTGGTGGCCTGCCCGCGCCCGTCGGTGGTCGAGGTGAGCCGGGACAGGGTGTCGTAGGCGAAGGTCTGCTGCTGCTGCGCGGACGGGGTGCCGGGCAGCAGGGTGACGAGCTCACCCTTGGCGTTGTACCGGTAGGCCACGCGGTGCGCGGTGGTCGACGCGGCGGTGGCGCCCTTGACGTAGGCGCCGTCGCGGGTCTCGCACAGCACCCCGGCCTTCGTCGCGGTGATGACGTTGTTGACGGTGGGCCCGCAGTTCACGGTGCCGCCGTAGTCGGGATCGGTGTTGCCCTGGTACAGGTTCTTCGTGGTCAGCCCACCGGTGGTCGACGACGTCGGGTTGCCGACGGTGTCGTAGGTGTTGGTCGTGACGTTGCCGCGGGCGTCGGTGGACGTCATGACGTCGTAGAGCCGGGTGCCGGTGCCGTAGGTGTTGCTGATCCCGGCTCCGCTGGGGAGTCGAGAGGAGCTGAGGTTCCACGTCGCGGCCTGCGGTGACGACCCAACGGAGTCGTAGGTGTCGACAGTCGTCTGGCCTGCCCCACCCGCGCCCGCAGTGGCACCGGTGGCGGTGGCCCCATCGTCATTGGGGGTGTACGTGCCGGATCGCTTCTTGCCGCGGGCGTCGGTGGCGTCCATGACGCGGCCGCGGCCGTCGGAGGTGTAGACGGTGTTGTGGTTGTTCGAATCGGTGACCGTGGTCTTCGTCGAGGACACCCCCGCGGTGCGGGTGAAGGGGGTGTAGGCGAAGGTCCACGTCTTGGTGCCGACGTCGGCGGTGATCCGCTTCAGGGTGAGGACCCGGCCACCCCGGTCGTAGGTCAGCTCGGTGCGCTGGCCTTCGGGGACGGTGATGGAGGTGACCCGGCGGGCGGCGTCGTAGGTGTAGGTGGTGTCGCCGCCGGCGCCGTTGCTGAAGGTCGTCAGGTTGTCGTTGGTGATGGTGTAGTACACCGACCGCCCCTGGACGTCTTCCATGAAGGCGTTGTACGCGCCACCGTTGGCGACGGTGAGGACCCGGCCGCGGGTGTCGGTGACCGAGCGGAGAATCTTCCACCCGTTGTAGGGGGTGCGGGCGGTCGCGTCGTAGGCGAAGGTGATCGCGTTGCCGTTGCGGTCGGTGATCGTGGCCGGCTTGTACCACTCACCCGCCGGGGAGCCGATGTCCACGAACGAGGTCACGACCTTGGCGCGGCGGTCGGTCATCGTGAACGTGTTGTTGGCGTTCTGCACCAGGTCCACGTCCAGGCCGAGCGGGCGCACCCAGGTGCCGTCGACGGCGAGGTAGAACGTCCAGTTCGTCCCGGCCCCGTCGCGGTAGAAGGTGGTCTTGCCGTAGCGCTGCAGGTGCTGGTCACCGATGGAGGAGTTCCACCCGTACCCGGTCGCGGTGCGGAAGTTGGTGCTCAGCGAGTTCGACGTCTGCGTGACATTCAAGTCCAGCCCGACCCCGGCGATGGCCAGGGCGGAGGTCTCGACGGCGGCGTTGCCGGTGGCCGGGTTCACGGTCACGGTGGTGCGGTCGTCGAGCTCCTCGGTGAGCAGAGCGGAGTTGCCCTTGCGGTCACCGACCCGCGGCTCCCAGATGACCTGCAACTTCGGGGCCGTCGTGGCCCCCGCGGAGGGGGCGCCGACGACGACGCGGGCGCCGCCGGCGGTGGCGGAGGTCTTCTCCAGCACGAAGCCGTGGGCGGTGGAGGTGCCCTCCACCCAGCGCTGCACGAGCTCGGAGACACCGATGTTCTGGTAGGTGCCGTTGGCGACGACCTGGGTGCGGGCGCTGACCAGGGCGGCGCGGTCACCGCCGGGGGTGGCCCACGCGGTGGTGTTGGTGGCCTGGTTCCACGACGCGCCGGGCTCGTAGTACTTCGTGAGTTCACGCACATCCACGCTGGCCGCGGCCCCCGTGGGCGCGGTGGTGCCCGCGGCCGGGGAGGCGATGTTCAGCTGCAGCTGCGCGTCGGCGATGATCGCATCCGCCGGGACGGCATCGGCGAGGGACTCAAACCGCAGGATCGCGCGCTCCTGGGTGCCGGTGCTGGCATCCCACGACAGCGGGACGCTGGAGCCGCTGCAGTTGCTGACCGTCGGGGCCGCGGAGCGCAGCGAGCAGGCCAGCATCGGGTCCGGGTACTGGATGGTCGGGTCCAAGACCACCGGCCACACCCGCTCCGGTGCGGCGAGCCAGTCCTTCGACGGGGTCACCGTCATCGCGTACACCCCCGCCCCGGCAGCGGTGTCGGGGGCGATAGTGACGTCGACGTCGTCGGAGTGCGCGCCCTTCGCGTCGTCCAGGAACGGGGCCGGGATCACGAACACCGGCGCCCCCGCCGCCGTGGTCACCGCGACCACGTCATCGGTCTCGGTGAGCTTCAGGTCCTTGCCGGTCCGGATCGTGTAGGTCAGCGCACCCCCGGGCAGCGCAGCAGCGCTGTCCAGGGTGATGGCTTCCTTGACCCCCGACCCCTGCGCCTGGAACGTCACATCGGCACCGGGCAGCACGTTGTCGTAGACCACCTCATCGCCGGACACCACGCCCGGCGCCGCAGCGACCGGCACCTCAGTCGGCGCCCCCGCCGTGCTCGAGGACATCGTGCTCGTGGCCGGTGCGGACGCCGGCGCCGAGGCCAGGGACCTGGCCGCCTTCGCCGACGCGGTCGCCTCGGCAGTGGGGGCCGGCACAGGAGCTGCGGTCGACGTCGCGGTCGAGGCGGCAGGCGAGGCAGGTGCGGCGGGCGAGGCGGGTGCGGGGGCCGCCGCCTGGGTGGGGTTCAGCTGCAGCGACACCCAGCGGGCGGCGTCGTTCTGGTCGGTGATGGTGACCGGCTTGGTCAGGTCGGTGGGGAACGCGGCGTCGTAGCCGGCGGCGGCGTTCTGCCACCCGGTGCTCGCCCCACCCGCCTTCGCGGCCGCGGAGACCAGGTCGTTGTCCACCGGCTTGAACGCACCCGAGGCGTCGCGGTAGTTCACCGCATCCGGAGAGATCACCGTGCGGTGGGTTCCGGACTCCGGGTCCACCGTGGTCGTGGAGTACGCGGTGCGCGCTGCGACGTCCTCCACCGGTACCGCGTCCCCGGCGGTCTTCGCGGTCGCCTTCAGCAGCGCATCCTTCGCGGCCTGCGACAGCTTCGGGTACACCGACGACGGCTGCTGCGCCGACGTCAGCGGTGCCCGCCCCTGATTCGGCGACGCCGCCCCGGTGGACGGTGTCGCGGTGGACGGTGTCGCGGCCGCCGCCGGGACCGCAAACGCCACCGCGACACCAGCCGCGACGCAACCGGTCACGACCCCAGCGACCGGGCCGGCATCCCACCGTGACAGGCCCCTGCGAGGTGCGAGGTTCGTGGACGGATCAGCGTCGTTCGGGGCCTCCGAACGTTGACTGGTCTGAGTCTTGGCGCGCTTGGCTGCAGCTCGCACGAGGTCCCCCCTCGCCGCCCGAGGGAACCGCGTCCGCGCGGCCCAAGAACTCGGGTGTTACACAGCCAAGGACTCTGCCGCACCCAGCTACCCCTGGTACAGAGCCGGATTGGTGGACGACCGTGGCAAATCTCACCCGCCGAACTCGTAACGAAACAGCCCCCGGAAACGATGCGCGGAGAGGACATCACCCACACGGCGGCACCTGCACCCGTTCCTAGCCCGGCGGGCCAGACCAGCTGTTACACGCCAACCCGTCCGTGGGCTCGACCAGCTGGACACCAACCAGAAACCTTGTGGACACGTTACGCGGCAGCATCAACGCGACATGGTGCCGCGACGACGGGCCGGGCCAGGCGGTGACGCGGCCACTCGCTCGTGCGCGTCACATACACCGCGTGGTCGGCGCGGTGGTGGTGGAAGACGGTGCCGAGGAAGCGCTGGAGGTCGGGGGAGCTGACGGCGCGCCCGGCGTAGCGCATGCACTGCACTGCACCACCAGCAGCGACCCGTCGCCGGGGTGGCGTGCGGTGACGTCCGCCCCGAGGTCGCCCGCACCGCCGGAGACCGTCACCTCCCGCCAGCCGTCGCGTCGCAGCAGGCGCGCCACGAGCTGCTCGAACGCCAGCCCGGTCAGACCGTCGGTGGACGCGACCCGGCGCTCCAGCTCGGCCTGCCGGCGCGCACGCGCCCGGGCTCGCCGCGGACGAGTCGCTGCTCCTGGGACATGACCGGCGCCGAGTGCTCACCCGCGTCTCTCGGCACCGGGCAGCCCACAATTCGAGCCGCGGCCGCCGTCGCCTTCACCCGGACGGAGCAGAGGACCGCCTCAGCAAGCGGCCTCGCGATGGTTCGCCATTGGGGCCGACTGGACTCCGTACCCTCAGGCCGCTCGGTCGAGCGTCCTCGCACGTCCGCCGTATCGACGACGTCGCAATGCGATGAGTGACAGGCCGTCGCTGTCGCGGGAGGCGGTGCCGCGTACGGGTCGACCCGTCACCCGTTAGCGGACCCGCCTACCGGCACACGGTTGCGCATCAGCGCGAGGCGCCTGCACCGTCGGGCGCACCGCCCGTGGAAGCTTCTCCCGGCGGACTTCCTCGACGATGAGGTGACCGACCATGACTCCGCTTCACGCCCAACGTTCGCCCTCCAACATTCCCCGGCCGCGCCCGCGCCCCGACCCGACCCGGCTGCGGCCCGGCCTCCTGATGGTCGACCCGGTCGCCCCCCCGAAGCGCGCCGACCAGGCGTGGACGCGGCTGTGGCGCACCCTCGACGTCGTGCCCGCCTGGGCCTGGCGGACCGCCGCCTTCTACCTGGCCGGACGCTACCTCGTGCTGCTGGCGGCCGGGGCCGTTGTGCTGGCCAATCCCAGCGGCGCAGCTGCGCAGCTGCAGCCCTGGCGGGGGGTTGGTGAAGTCTCGCTGCTCCTCGACGGTCGCGGCGTCCTCCTGCCCGCGGTCCTGACCGCCGCTCTCGGCGCGGTGCTCGTGCTGCTCCTCGCCCACCTGCGCCTGTCCCACCTCAGCACACTCCCCGGGCGGGTCGGCGTCGCGGCCCCGGTCGCGCTGTCGGTGCTCACCGCTCTGCTCGTCACCACGCCCGGACGAGGACTCGCCGCGCTCAACATCGCGACAGGCGTCTTGCTGCTGCAGGCGCGACGCACCGGCCATCTCCGCGGCTGATGAATGCGATCGGGGCGCGTCGCCTCACCCTGGCACGGGCAGCGAACACGCGCGGCGTTCTGTACGAACGAGGTCGTGCAGCAAGACGTCGTCGCGAGCCTGCACTCGAGCAGGTAGTCGACGGCCTACAGCAGCCACAGCAGGTCCGCTCCGGGCCGACGACCGCGCCCCGCAGGTGCGATGTGGTCGTCCGGGGCGACCGCTGAGCGCACGATCCCAGCGGCGGACAAGACACACTCACCGTCAGGTTTCGGCCAGGTGGTCCGCCTCTCTCCCTTGGGCGGTCGGCAGTGAACTCAGTAGTTCGTGACGGGCCGCGGTGCACTGCGCGAAGGGACCCCGTGACCCGAGAAGGATCACGAAGTGGTGGTCGAGGTGGTCGCGCAACCAGACCGCCATACCGGTGTCGGGGTCGCGGCGGAGCGTCTCGAAGGCGTGCCACAGCGCGTCGAGGCGTACGACGGCCTCGGGGTGCTCACGCCAGCGTCGGCACCAGCGCCACTCCCCGCCGAGGGGGCGGGTGAACGTGGTGGCGAAGTAGTCCTCCACCCAGGCGTCCAGACCGCTGGCCCTTAGATCGTCCGGCGGCGGGGACTGCCCACCGACACCTGCGGGGTCGGGGAACAAAGCATCCAGCTCGTCGACGCGCAGCTCAAGGCGGGCGATGCGGGCGGCGGTCTCCTCCGCCGCCCAGTCGTGGTCGTCTCCGTACGCCGCATCGGTGCTCACCGCGAGACGCCCCCGACAGTGGCGGCGGTGGCCTCGGCGGTCGCAGCGGCTACGTCCCCGGCGCGCGAGCCTTGGTAGTAGGGCAGCAGTTCGAGGCGGCCGACGCGGAGCCCGGTGGCCAGCAGGAGGGCGTGCCCACGCGCCAGGGCGCGGACGTCCTCCGGCGGCAGGATGCGTTGGCGGCGCAACGAGGTTGACGTGGTGCGGCGCCGGTCGCCTTCGGAGAAGGAGCGGATGGTGACGTCGTGCTCGCCGATGAGGCGCGAGACGTCCTCGGCGAGCTTGGCGTCGTCGATGCCCGCGCCCAGGAGCTTCACCGTGGCCGCGGACCAGAGCGTGTCCATCCCGGCCTCACCCCAGACGCGTACGCCTTGGCGGTAGGACTGCAGGATCGTCAGCGGGACGATCCCGCGCGACCCGAGGTGGCTGTAGAGGTCGGGCAGGTCGGAGATGCGGCAGACGTTCGCGGCCTCGTCCAGGACGACGACCAGCGGCGGATCCAGACGCCCACCGCAGCGCTCCGCCGCGCGCACTCCGTCGCGCATCACCCGATCGGTGAGCGCCGCGACGAGTGGCCCAGCGGCCCCGGCGCCGTCCTTGGACAGCAGGTACAGCGTCTCGCGGGAGGTGGCGAAGGCCGTGGTATCGAGCTGGGGGAGCTCGCCGGCGGGTGGAGTGACCCACTCCATGATGCGGTCGTCACGCAGGCACTGGGCGGCGGTGCGCGCCGTCTCGTAGATGCCGTCGCGGGTCTCCGGGGCCCCGTGCTGACGACCGGTCAGGGAAGCAGCGACCGCCGGGTAGCCGTGCTCGCGCAGCAGAACGCCGGGCGTCGGAACGACGGGATCGTTGAGCCACTCGTAGACGTCGTGCAGAGAGCGCCGGGAGGTGGCGGCGG
Organism: Kineococcus siccus; assembly: GCF_009906795.1. Classification (GTDB taxonomy): domain Bacteria; phylum Actinomycetota; class Actinomycetes; order Actinomycetales; family Kineococcaceae; genus Kineococcus; species Kineococcus siccus. The sequence continues at coordinate 20,522 of NZ_JAAALN010000018.1, read as the reverse complement.
CGAGAAGGAGAGCGGTGAGCAGGTCCTGTGCAGCGGAGGACCAGAAGTCGCGGGCGGACTTCTCCGCGCGGACCTCCTGCACGAAGTGCCCAGCCAGGCGTGACGCTTCCTCGACGGAGTCGACGGCGGTCAGCGGGTTCCACCACCACGTCCGGGGCGAGTTGGTGATCGCCTGGGGATCGAAGGTCCACACCGCCTCGGAGGTGTCACGAGCTCGCACCGCGGCGGTCGCGGCCCACAGGTCGGCCTTGTTCGACGTGGCGACCACCGCGCCGGGAGCGTCGAGGACGGAGGGAACGGCGAGAGAGGTCGTCTTGCCGGCGCGGGGCGCCATGACGGCCAGGAGGACGTCCTCCCAGGAGGCCCTCACCGTCGTCGTCTCCCGTCGACGGGCCGGCGTGCCGGCGATCACACCCAAGGCGAGACCCGTCTCGGCCCCCGATGCGCCGCCGGGCAGGGACGGGCGCAACGCCTGAGCACGCGTCGTCGAGGCCGGTGTCAGGAGCACCGCGAGATCACGCGCCCCGGCCAGCCCGAAGGGACGCGCAGCGTTGGTCCGCCCGGCGCGCACCGCGGCGACCGTCACGCCGGCGACCCCTCCGACCGCGACCACGACGCCGGCCGTGACGGCGGCCCCGGGCACTCGCGGCCACGACGAGCCAGGGCCCTCCGTGACCAGTGCGTGGGCGAACTGCACGCCGAAGGCGGGACCGCGCCAGCCGTGCCCGGTGGCCCAGCTCGCCGTGGTCCCACCCAGCCAGGCAGCAGCGACGAGGGCCAGGCCGCCCCAGACGGTGGCGAGGAGAAGCATCGGGAACCGGCCCTCCGGGGGCAGGAGTCCGCCGGCGGGCTCGAGCGGGCGGGTCACAGGACCTCCCGAGAGGACGGCGCCGCGGGGCGCCGGTGGCTGGAGTCGGTGTCGTACAGGGCAGGCTCGTCGCCGACGAGTTCCATCTCCACGGGGATGCCGACTCGCTGACCTGTCTTGAGCAGGTACTTCCCTCGCCCGGGGTGGCGGGCGCCGGTCTGCCAGGACTCGGGTGCGGACCAGGACGAGACCATGGACACCTCGCGGCCGGACAGCGGCACGACGCGGGTCACCTCCTCGAGTTCGCGCGGGGGCAGGCCCGCAAGGACGGTGATGGCGTTGCGTTCGATGAACCCCCGAGCCTTGGCACGGTCCTCCTCGCTCGGCAGCGCAGAGAGGTCGTCGAGGGAGTGGGTGGCCATCGCGTGAGCGACGTCGCGCCCCCGGTAGACGCGGGTGAGGGCATCGGCGTGGTCGACGAGACCTGGGGCCCCGCGCAGTGCCCGCCACAGCTCGTCCATCACGGCGAAGTACCGTCGCCGCGGCGCGAGACCGGCCTCGGCCAGTGCGGTCGAGGCGTCGATGACGGCGAATCCGTACGACCACGTCGAGAGCATCGCGGCCGCGACGAGGGTGTCGCCCGAGGCGGCCACGGCAGAGATGTCCACGCTCACCGCCGGGGCGTCGAGGTCGATGGGGTGCGACGTCGGGCCGTCGAAGACGCCCTTCAGCGAGCCCTCGCACAACAGGTTGAGCGTCTGGCGGAGTTCTTTCGTCTCGGTGCGGTAGGCGGGCGCGTCGTCGACCTCGGCGGCAGCCACCAGCCGATCGGGAGCCTGCCGGATGACCCGCAGCACATCCGGGATCGTGGGGTCGACGCCCTCTGTCGCGCGTTCCGTCAGCAGGTCGACAGCGGCACCGAGCACGGTCTCCTCCCCGTTGGTCACCCGGGCGTGGCGGCGAACCAGCGAACACAGCGCAAGGGTGGCCGAGAGACGCCGCCCCCGAACCTCCAGGCGCAGGCGTTGGGCACCGGGGCCGGACATCCGGGCCAGTGCGGCGCCGAGCGGGCCGGCGTCCAGGGGGTTGATGCGGTCCAGGCCGCGCCCTACCCGAAGAACCTGCCCGCCGGCGGAATGCACGACAGCGGAGTAGTCGGGTTTCAGGTCACCGAGGAACAACGGTCGGACGCCGAACGCGAGCATCCCGCGTGAGAGACGTTTGAGCATCGCGGACTTCCCCGTGCCAGGCTGCCCGAGGACGGTGAGGCCGCGGTTGGTGACGAGCCCCGCGTCGAGCCAGGCGAAGGGGTCCATGCAGACCACCTCCCCCCACATCATGTGGCGGCCGACGGGAACTCCTACCGAGGGGGACCCGGAGCCGGCCACGAACGGGTACAGGCCGCACGCTTGCACCGTCGTGGCCTGGTACTCGGGTGCGGCCGCGACGTGGGCCAGGCGACCGGCGCGGGGTGCACGCCACCCCCAGGCGGGCGGGACCACGTCTCCAGCGGCGGGGGAGCGGCGCGGTGGGCGCATGAAGGCTCGTTGGATCATCGGGTGCTCCTGCCTGCGACGAACGGTGGGTAGATCCCCGCGGGAAGGGTGGTGGCGAAGCCGACCGACTGGGCGCCGAACATCCGGCGAACCTGGACCTTCGACTGGTCGGCACGGGCCTCCACATCAGCGACCGCTGCGGGGAGGTCGTCGGGGTCGGTGACGGTGATCGTCGCGTACAAGCTCATCAGGACGACTCCGGCGCCGAGCGCCTCCTCTCGGGCGGCGTTCTGAGCCTGCTCCTGGTCGGCTTGGTCTCGAGCGGTGGCGTCGCGTCCCTGACTTCGCCGATAGGCCTCGCGGAACGCGGCAGCGTTGACCTGTCCCTCGAGCAGCCGGGAGGCGGAGCCTGCGCTCAGCGGTTTGTAGAGCATCGTGACCCGCTTCGGGTACCGGGAGGGAGACATGAGTCGTACGAGGACGTTCGACGTCACCTGCTGGCGCGGCGCCTCGTGCCACGACCACGTGATCGAGGTTCCCGAGTCGTGGCGGTAGTGGTCCCACGCCTCCTCGGCGGCAACGGGTCCGGACGTCTCCCAGGACAAGGGGCCACCCTCCTCCACGGTCGTGCCGGCGCCGACGACGGACTCGACGTCACCACGTGAGGTGGGGTCGAAGGCGACGCGCACGCAACCGGCGAGCTCGGTCGCCGAGCACCGCGCGAGGACCGTCACCCCGCACTCGCTCAGGGCGGCCTCCATCCCGGACAAGGCGCGGGAGACCTCGGCGGCCTGGTCGGCGAGGTCGTCGAGCCGGTCACCGGCCCGAGACGGGTCGAAGGTGATGGACACCCGGGTGTCGACGTCGGCCGAGGCTGAGGGCGAGCCGTCGACCAGTTCGGCCATGAGGATCTGCGTGTCCCGTGGAGCTGATCCGTCGAGGCGCACGCCGACGTTGCGTGCCAGCGTCGACCCCGGCTCGGGCGCGGTGTCGACGGTGACGGCCACCCAGGCGACCAGCGGGTCGAAGCCTCGGGAGGCCAGCCAGGAGTGCCAGTTCGAGACCCAGGCGTCGGCGTCGGCGCCGTCGACGAGCCACGTCGACGTCGAGGCACACCTCAGCGTCGCGGTGAGCAGTCCCGATGAGCGATCGCGAACCAGGCCGAACCGCCCCCCGCGCCCGTCCTCGACGGAGAGCAGCTCCGTCGGGGCGAGCACTCCCGGCAGTTGCCAGGCCGAGGGGTGGTCACTGACGACTCCGGCTCGCAGGGAGGTGTAGCCGCGGGCGACAGCCCATCGCCACTGACAGCGCCGGATAACGAGGTGGCTGAACGGCACACCGTCGATGCGTGCGCAGGTGACGAGGGTGACGAGCGCGCAGGGGACCGCGAGGGTGAGGCCCGTCCGCACGTCGATCGCGAGACCGAGGAGCGGCACCACCGCACATCCCAGGACGATGAGGGTCGCGGTGGCGCCGAGACCGAAGAGTCCGATCCCGCGGGTTCGGCGCCAGCCCCCGTAGGTGCGGATGCCGCTCACGTCCTGAGCCTTGCGGCTGCTGGTGCCCGAGTGCCCGGTGACGGTGGTCATGCGCTGCGGTCCGTCCCTTCAGGTCGATCGGCGAGGGGGGCTGCGGCGCTACTGCCGGCCTGCTTGGTGACGTCCGCAGCGCGCCCGACCACGGCAGCGGCGACCCCGACGCCTCCTGCCGCCACGGAGGCGCCCGTCGTCGCTGCGGCTCCTGTCGGTGCACTGCCGAAACCGCCCAGGTCGCGGGAGATGCTCTGGGCCTGACCGGTGGCCGGCATGGCGCCCGCCGCCGTCGCTCCGGAACGAGAACGGGCGGCACCTGCTACCTGAACGCCGGCAGCCGCCGTGCCCATGGCGGCCGCCGCAGCGCCGCCCAGGCTGCCGGAGTGACCGGTGCTACCCGTCGCCCAGCTGAAGAGCTTCATGAGCACAGGGAGGGCCGCGACCGCCAGGACCATCATCGTCAACCCCACGATGACCGTCCTCGGGTCGGTCCCCTCCCCGGTCATCACCAGTGCCGTCGCGTAGACCAGTGCCGCAACCGGCTTGAAGCAGACGAGAGCGAGCATCCAGCTGATCAGCTTCATGAGCCACGGCCTGCCGAAGTTCGACGCGTTCCCAGCTGCCGCCAGGACCAGCGTTCCTGCCAGGACGACGACCGCGCCCTCACGGAAGATCATGAGCACGGCCTGGACCAGACCGGCCAGCATGGCCACCAGACCCAGGATGATGACGGCTCCGGCAGAGTTCACTCCGGTCAGACTGGCGAGCTGGATCAACCGGTCGGCCACCCGTCCGCTGGCCGCCTTGTCGAGCACGTAGAGGGAGAAGGCGTCACCCGCCTGGAGCGCGAGAGCCGGCGCCGTGATCCCGACGCCGGCCCAGAGTGCCAGGGTGAGCAGTCCGCGCCCGATGTCCAGCAGGGGATCGGCACGTCGAGTCAGGGCCATCCTCGCTCCCTGCCAGGTCACACTCCCTGCTGCCACGACGATCGCGAGCCACCAGACGTACTCCCGGAGCTGGACGGCGGGCGACTCCGCCAAGTCGATGGACGGGACCTCGAGCCACCAGCCCACGGTCGTCTTGATGATCCAGGTCGCGCCGTCGCGCATCGCGTCAGCGAACGCGCTCCCGGTGGAGGCCGTTGCGGCCGTGGCGGCAGAGCTGGCGAGACCGCCCACGAGGTCGGTCGCGCAACTCAGGGGCGTGGTCGGAGTGCAAGGCATCAGTGAGCCTCCAGCACAGCGGTCGGAGCCGCGGGTGAGAAGGGCACCATGTCCCCGGGGACGTGGGGCAGCTGGCTGAAGGCGGAGTTCCAGGTTCCCGTCGCCGGCGCCACGACCTTCCAGTCGCCCGCGCTCGCGCCTGCGCCTGTGCTGGTGCTGCGGGCGCGCGTCACGACGACGTCGAAGGCGAACGGCTGGAGGACGCCGCTCGCGTCGGGCGCCTGCTCGACGATCTGCACGGCGCGGTTGCCGTCGGGGAGGGAGGAGACGCGGTACCCCAGGAAGGCGGCGGCGCCGGCAGGCAGCGGCTCGCCCTCGCGGATACCCGCGACAGCGCCTGCCTCGTCGTAGTCACGGCGGACGGACTCAGTCAGCTGCGCGGCTGCGGGCCCCACCACCTGGTCCCGCAAGGTGGGGACGAACGACGACGGTCCCGGTGCGGCGCTTGCTCGGTAGACCAGGTGCAGTGCGGCGAGCGCCGCACCGAGGTCAGAGCCGTCGAAGCCCGCCGCTCGGTCCTCGTCCAGGGTCGTGGGGCCAGCTGCGGGCGAGACCGGGAACCAGACGCCGTCCACCTGTTGCCACTGCAGCTGCGTCGACGCCGGCGATGTGTGCACCGGTGGCGACGGACTCGGATGGGCGGCGTCCTCCCCGCCCGGGCGAAGGGCCACGACCGCTGCACTCAGGACGATGCACATCCCGGCCACCAACGCCCACCTGCGGCGACGCGTGCGCTGGGGGCGGCCGGGAGGTGCACCCGGTGTCCGGGCGTAGAGGGCCGCGACGTCTGCGTCAGTCATGGGACGCGACGGGCGTGGCGGAGACGCAGGTCGAAGCTGGATGACGCGGGCTGCCATCACGCCACCGTCGCCGACACGATGCTCGCGGAGAAGGACACCACGGTCAGGCCGGCAAGGACCCAGGGAATGCCAGAGGCTCCATCCGCCGCCATCGAAGAGCGGTTCCGTCGGCCGACAGCCATCATGATGCCGCAAGCGAGGAGGCCCACGATGCCGGCGATGAGTCCGCCCCACTTGGCCCAGCCGAGCAAGGTGGTCACCTTCTCGCCGACACCAGGGGGCGCGACGGCGGGCGGATCCGGGATCACGCCCTGGACGAGGGACAAGACGTCTCCGGCGTGCACGAGGTCGAGAAGCATCACAGTTCGACTCCTGTCGAAGGGTCCGCGGGCGGGGCCGCGGTCCCGGTGGATTGGCGGGACGTGAGATGTCGCAGCAGGTCCTCGACCGCTCGGTCGTAGCGCGAGGATCGCTGCGGTGGATCGCCCGCGTCGTAACGCCAACGAACGACGTGCGGTACCAGGACGATGTGGCGAACCACCGCTGCCAACAGGCGCAGCCTCGCTCGCGCCGCGACGGGTATCGGTCCGCGACCGTCCCGCGTCATGACGAGATACAGGTCGCTGCCATCCACGCCGGCGAGTTCCAGCTGATGGAGACAACGCACGGCCCTAGCCGTTCCCCACGTCGTGGCGCTGGCGACGACCACGAAGGCGAGCCCGGTCGTCGCCGTGTGCGACAACGACTGTGCCAGCGTCATCTCGGTCAGCACCGCACGTAGGCGTGCGTGTGTCGCCAGTGTGGTGGCGCCACAACCGCCGTGAGCCGGCACCAGGACGGCCAGCCGACCAGGTGCCTCGCTGGACGACGTACCGGCTTGCGCGGTCGGACTGGCTCTGGGACCGAGCGCGACGGCACCTGACTGCTTGATGTCGGTTGACACTGGACATGACCCCCAGCCACGTGAGTTGATACGCCGGACGCTAGCGGATGTTCCTCCGTTGTGTCACGGCCCGGCACGCCAGGCACCTACCGAGGCGAAGAACTGTGGACGGCATCACGTCCACAGCCCTGTGGACGAGCCCGGACGCGTCATCAGCAGACGACACCGGTCGCCGCGCGACCCCCGCATGCGGACGGCAGGTTCGATCGCCGGCCCGCCGAAACCGCCTACTCCCTAGATCAGGAGATCGACATGACACGCCACCCGGCCCCTACCGCTGACGCTGAGGTCGAACGCGCTCGTGCGCTGCTGACCAACTTGATCGAGAGTTGCTTCGACGCGGTCCAGCGCTTGATGTACATCGCCGCGTTGTCCCACCTCGAGGACGTTCGACCGCCACGGCCTCCGGCCAACGCTTCCGCGTTGACGGAGGCGCATCACGACATGCTGTCGGCCTGCGTGGGCGCTGTCTCTCGACTCACACGTCACCCGGATCCGCTCGAGCGCGGCCGGGCGGTCCGTGCGCTCAACGAGCTGACGGCGCGACTGCCGCGGACCGCGGTGTGAGCGCCGAGCTGGCCTCGGCGGAGGTGACGTACCGGCTGGCGCGACTCTCCCTGCGCAGCAGTGCGGTTGGACCGACATCCCGCGACGTCGACGCCGCCCTGCACGGGCGGGCAGCGACGTTCGCACTGGCTCGCCAGATGCTCGAGGACGTCGGCGGCCGGACTCCGACACGGGGTGTCGCGCTACGCGAAGGGATGGTGAGTGCCCGCCTCGGCCTCCAGATCGCACTACGCGACACGAGTGCGCCGATCGCCCGGGAGAGCCCGCTCGATGTCCACGTGTCTTCCCGTCCTGGCTCGCTGGCACGGGAGTGGGAGGCCATCGGCGGGCTCGCGACCGAGGCGCACCGTCACTGGACGAGCGCGGCTGACCGTCCCCGAGGTGACAGCGGGCGCGCTGCCGGCGGTGACGCCGCCGTGCTCGTGCTCTCGGCCGTCAATCTGGACGACGCGCTGCGCCGAGCCGCCCGTGACGCCGGGCGCCAGGACGTCGCCGAGGCGCTGGAACCAGGCGCTTCTGGAGCGCTGTCCTTCCACGCGGAACGACTGATGCGATGGTCACCGACAGGAGACTGGTCGGCCACTGCCAGGCCGAGGTTGAGCGACCTCCCCGTCATCCCTGTGTCGGGCACCCCGTCGCTGCATGCCGGCCTGCGGCGGCTCAACGACCAGCTCGACGCCGGCGCCGCCGTCAGCCCTCAGCACGTGGCGCTGTTGCTCAGCGCACAGGTGCGCATGAGCCTCTTCGTGGCGGAGGGAGCCCGAACCAGTGCACGCACTGCCGGCGATCCGCGCCTCGTCACGGCCAGCCGAGTCTTGTCGGACCACGCCCAACGCCTGGCGGAGGTGTGGTCACGCGACGACAACAACCTCCGGTCGCTGTTGTCGACCGATCCCCGTCCGGCGCTGCAAGCGGGGGAGTGCTGGCGCTACCTGCAGGGCCGACCGCACACACCTCCCGCGGACATCGAACGCCTAACGAGGGACATCAAGGGTCTCGTCCCACCTCTGCAGCGGGCAGTCGATCGTCAGGTCCGTGCGGGAGCGTGGGTCACGACGTCCATCGTCGAGGACCTACAGGGACGTCACGCTTGGCGGGCAGCGCGCGACCTGTATGCGCCACAGCTGAAGCGTGCCCTGTCCGCCTTCGTCGTCACGATGTCGGGCGACGCGTCTCGGCGTCGCGCGCCGTCCAACGCCTCCGTAATCAACGCTTCCCGCTTGGTCTCGCAGTGATCGACACTCGCGAGTGGGCCTGCGAGGAAAGCCTGCCCGTGTCGTCTTGCAGTGATGAGGCCCGCGTCGTCACTTCCGGCGCCCAACGCCGACGCTTCGACCACCTCGACGGCTTCGCCTCCCTCCGGCCAACCCTGCCGCAGAAGGCATGCAGTGGGCTGCGCCGTCAGCTGACTTTCGATCTCGGCCCCGCTGTGCGGACACCGAGCTCCTCGCGTACCTCCGCCCATCTGTCCAATCCCGTCCTGGAGAGCTGATGTTCACTCGACACCCCTCGTCGGCCGCCGGCCGCTTCGCACTGGCGCTGGCTGTCGCCGCTGGTGGAACAGCCACGTTGGCCGGCCCGGCGTCCGCCGCCGCCACTGACTCGAGGCCGGCCTACGTGTCGGCGGCCCAGCCCACGCCGAACTCCTCGCCGAGGAGACCAGAGGTCACGGACTTCAGGGAGAGTGCGACCTTCGACCGAGACGCTCCAGCGCCGACGGCGGCTGACCCCGGCGACCCAGAGGCGCTAGAGGCAGCGTGGGCGGCGATCAAGAAGCTGGTCACCGGCGACGAAGGGAGCGCGGGCCGGGCAATCGCCGACGACGAGGCAGCTGCGACCCGCGCTGATGACAGCACCGGTGCCGACACCGAAGACGGCGCCGTCCCTGGTACTGGGACGGATGAGGTGACGGGGTCGCTGCCCGGTCGGGCTGAGACCTGCGACAACCCCGCCCGGCTGAGCGAGATGGCCCGGCCGGCGAGGACCCTGGCCGCGACCGCGGCCCTGAGCGCCGCGGAGGAGGGCGTACAGGTGCACGAGGCGTTGCCGTCGGACTGCTTCACCGACTCCCTCGGTGTGGGTACCCACCTGACCTACGGCGACACCCCCTACGCCAAGCAGGACATGGTGCGCGCCCGGCTGCAGGAGCTGGGCTTCCGGCACCTGCGCGATGGGTGGGGCACCGGCTCCGAGGCCGCCAGCGCTTTCGTCGAGGACGACCTGGCCCCGCTGGGCATCGGCATCACGATGGTGCAGGACCCCCGCCAGAACGCCGACCCCGAAGCGCTGAAGGACATGGTCAAGGAGCAGCTGCCCACCGCGATCGACGCAGTCGAGGGCCGCAACGAGCACGACCTCGCGGGTGGAGACTGGGCGAGCGAGACCCGCGAGTGGACTCGACAGGTCGCCGAGGCCTACGACGGTGACGCCGCGACCAAGGACATCCCGATCCTCGCCCCCTCCCTGGCGGACACCAACACCACCGCGAAGTACGAGGCCCTGGGCGACCTGAGTGACTGGGTGGACTACGGCGTCGCGCACGACTACCCCGGCAATCAGTGGGTGATGAACGAGTCGATCACCGACACCGTGCTGAAGAACAACCAGATCACCGCCGGCGACGTCCCGGTGCAGGTCACCGAGACCGGCTACACCAACGGCTCCGCAGGCGGCGGCTACCCCGGCACCCCCGAAGCGCAGGTCGCCGAGCAGCTGCCGAAGCTGTTCCTGGACCACTTCCGGCAGGGCATCGCCCGCACCTTCACCTACGAGCTGCTCGACGAGAAGGACGACGGCTCCTTCGAGGGGTCCTTCGGCCTAGTCAACAACGACGGCAGCCCCAAGCCTGCCTTCGGGGCGCTCTCGGAGCTGGTGGCGTTGACCACCGACCCTGGCGAGGGCGCCGGTGATGTCGACGGGTCGCTGACTTACCACCTCGACGGTGTCGATGAGGACACCCGCACGTTGCTGCTCGCGCAGCGCGACGGGTCCTTCGTGCTGGCCGTGTGGCAGCAAGAGCCGACTTGGGACGGGTCCACGGCCCGCACCCTGGCCGCCCGGCAGATGACCCTCACCCTCGACCAGGCCGCTGACGTCAGGGTCGACGACCTCGATGGCGACGGCGAAGCGGTCAGCGAAACTGAGGACACGACGGAGGTGCTCTTCAGGGTGCAGGACGGGGTCAGTGTGCTCACCATCACTCCCCCGTCCGTTGGATCGAGCACCGACTATTCGGCGCAGGGTGAGGGAAGCTTGACGAGCGCAGGGAGCTCGCCCCCCATGCCCCCCTCCGCGGCTTCGCTCAGGGCTGCCCGCCTGGCCAACCGAGACGTCGAGCTGGAGTGACCGCCCAGCTCGATGTGATCCGGGGACCATCCTCGAGCTGGGCGGGGTGGGATCAGGGAGGGGGCGAAGCCTGCTGACTTCGCGGTCTGGAGCAGCTGAAGTCGGATGACCAGACCCGGCGCAGCGGCGAGGCGAGTCCCTGACCAACGCAGGGCGCTACCAGATGCGCCTCACGCGCTCAGGCCGCGACGACTGCGCTGGGGGCCAGCGATGCGCGCTTCTGCGTTAACGCGGCTGCGCGGACCTCCCGAGTGGCCCAAGGGTCGCTCCGCCGATGACCACTCCAGATCGCACTGCGTGATCCACCTGAGCCGTCTACGGTGCGGCTGGTGAAGCCGGAAGCGCCATGGGGTGGCGTGCCATCGGAGGTCGCGGTCGCTGTGGCGTCGTTCTTGCGCGCCCGTCTGGGGGAGGCCGAGCGCTGGGGCGGGGTGAGCGCTAGGCGGTCAGCGGACTGGAGGGATCAGCTCGCGCTGATCCGCGAGTGGGAGCAGGCCAGTGCACGGGGACGCCGCGTCACCGCGGACAACCTGGCTCTCACGATGCTGGCCTCGGCGGCCCGCTACCGCACGCATCGCGGCTACGACCCCGCTTGGGATGCCTGGACGCCGTTCGGCGACCTCGATCCCCAGCGGAGGCAGCGCTAGCTCGGCTCATCCGAGGCGGCGGTCGCGCGCGTGGGTCGCCGCGGGAGCACCACGGTGAGCGCGTCCATCAGCTCAGCCGGTAGAGGGCGACCAGTAGCGGCGCAGTTGGTGATCTCCTCGGCGACGTCGCGCACCTTGCGGTTGGTGTGCTGGGACACCGAGCGCAGGGCCTGGAAGCCCAGATCGGCGTCGCAGGGCATCAGCAACATGATCATCCCGACGGCGTGCTCGATGCGGGGCCGGTTCGCCAGTGCGGTCGTCAGGTGCTCGACGCGTTCTTCGAGCTCGGCCACTTGTGCGGCCAGGTCCTCGATGGTCCGCCGGGCCGGGGGCCGCAGCGGGGGCATCTCGCCTGGCGAGGGGTGCTCGGGTACCTGCCGCACGGTCACGCGCGAAGCTCCGTCGGGTCGACGTCACCGACGACGATGGCGTGGGCGAGTGCGTCCAGCGTCTGCCCGCTTGCGACGGCGCGCCCGCGGAGGGTGGCGAGGGCGTCGTCATGCGCCAGGCCCAGGACGAGGTTGATCATCCCGACCGCGACCCACACCTCGCGCCGGCGGCGCGCGGGTGCGGCGTCCAGCCACGCCGGTGAGCCCTCGGCGGCCGCGAGGGCCTCTGGGTGGCCGCTGTCGAGAGTCGTGAGGAGCCGCTGGGCGATGACCTCAGCGATCATCTGCGCAGCGATGACGTCGTGCGCTCCCATCCGCTGCGGCCGCCGGTCGTAGAGGTCCATCACCCCGAACGGCACGCTCCCCTCGCGCAAGGGCACCGACAAGCCAGCCTTGAAGGGTGTCCTCTGATGGTGCAGAGGGGCGAGCGCCGGCCACCGGTCCGTCATGATCGTCGCGTCGACGGTGACAGGGCGTCCGGTGCTCATGGCCTCGAAGCACGGTCCCTCCCCGATGGTGAACTGCAGACGCTCCGCGACCGCCGCGCGGCGGTCGCTGGCCCCCAGAGGCAGCCGAACCCCGGAGAGGTCGTCGATGCACACGGCCGCCCCGTCGACACCCAGAGAGCGCGCCGCGGCCCGGCTCAGCAGTGAGGGCAGCTCCGCGTCGCCGACGCAGCCCGCCTCGGTACGGCACAACCGCGTGAAGGTGTCGAGGACCGGTAACACCCGGCCTCGAGCCAGGTCGCCGGACTGATGCCAAGCCTCCGCTGACGACACGGCGTGCCTCCGAGGTCGGTGCCGACGAGCTCAGCCGAGGTTGGACCGCCGTCTGCTGGATCATCATGGCCTGGAGGTCGTGGACACGCACACCGCAGGTCTCTGAGTTGTGAGGCACTCCTCGCACAGGTCGCAGGCGTCTGGGACGGTCGAAGGTGCCGGAACGTGGACGAAACCGCAACCGGTGACTGGGTTCAGCACGGCAGCCCGGGGGCGGCTCGCGGTTCCCCGCAGGTTGCCGCGAGCTGTCCGGGCCGCCGACGACGTGGTGGTGAGTCGGCATCGTCCCGGCGCCGACTCACCAGGCGGGACGCTTTGCACGGGCTCGACGAGTTGAGGCTTCATTCAGTCCGGTGCTCAACGCGCCGATGCAGACGACATGGAGACCGTTCAGCTGGTCGGGGAGCGCCCACCTCTGCAGCGCGCGGCGGCCGCCGCGCTGACGTGGGCGCAGCGTCACCCCGCGGCCGTGAGTGCGCTCTTCGCGGTGCTGTTCGCAGCGGCGGTCGTCGTGGGCCGGGCGACGCGTCCGGGAGGAATGCCGTTGGCGCTGGTCTGGCCGGCCGGCGCCGTGGGCATGCTGTGGTTGGCCGCCTCGTGGCACCGGCGCAAGCACGTGGTCGTCGACGCCGCGGTGCTGACGGTCCTGGCCGCAGCGCTCAACGCCGCCACGGGTGCGCCTTGGCTGCTCGCCGCGGTCTACGGCGCGGGTTCGGGCGCGCAAGCGGTGCTGGGCTGTGCGCTCATGCGTCGGCTGCAGCGGCGGCGGGGCTGCACGCCTTGGCGCTTGCGGCGCTCGGCGGACCTGGGGGCGCTGCTCATCGCTTCCTACAGTGGCGCGGTCGCGCCAGCGCTGCTCGGCTCGATCGCGCTGTCCGTCTCCGGAGGGGCGGGCTCGGTGCCGGTCCTCTTCGTCGCCTGGGTGATGCGGGTAGGTACGAGCGCCTTCGTCCTGACTGCCCTCGCCGTCCGTCTGCTGGACCCGGACGTGCCGCGCATCGTCCGCAGCTGGCGTGAGGCCATGGAGATGCTCACGTCCAGCGTGGTGACCGGCGCGGCCTACGTGGCGGTGTTCGCCCTCAACGTGCACCTGCCGCTCGCGTTCCTGCTGGTGCCGCTGAGCCTCTGGGTGGCGCTGCGCTTCTCCACCACCTTCGCCGCCTGCTACCCGGTCGTCGTGGGCGTCTTCGTCGTCGTGGCCACGCTCGCCGGGCGCGGGCCCTTCACGATGGAGTCCGTGGTGGTGCGGGTCCTGCTGGCCCAGGCCTTCGTCGCGGTCATCGCGGTCGTCTCCCTCGTCCTCGCCCTGCATCGCGACGAGCGACAGGTGCTGGTGGTCGAGGCGCGGCACGCCCATCAGCGCGCCGACGAGCAGGCCACGCTGCTGCGCACGATCATCGACACCACGCGAGACGGGCTGAGCGTCTTCGACGCCGCCGGCCACGTCATCCTGCGCAACCCGGCGGCTCTGGAGCTGTTCGGGCCCACGCCGACGGGGGTGCCGCGTGAGGAGTGGGACCAGCACTACGGCGTGTGCACCCCGGACGGGACGGTCGTCGACGTCGACGACCTGCCGTTGGCGCGGGCCTTGGGTGGCGTCGCCGTGCCGGGCGTCGACCTGCTGGTCAGGACCGCGCACCGGCCGCAGGGACGCGTGCTGCACATGAGCGCTCACCCGATGCCGCCGGCCCCTGGCGCGGGCTGGAACGGGGGCGCGGTGATGGCGTTCCACGACGTGACCGAGGCCCGCGCCGCCGCCGCGGAGGTCGAGCGAGCGCACGACCTGCTGAGCAGCGTGCTGGACGCCGCGACCGACCTGGCCATCATCGCCACCGACCTGAGCGGCCGCGTCACCGTCTTCAGCGCGGGGGCGGAGCAGATGCTCGGCTACCGCGCTGAGGAGGTGCTGGGCCGCACTCCGTGGTTCCTGCACACCGCCGAGGACCTGGAGGAGATGGCGCGGGCCTCCGGGCTCGACGTCCCCACGCTGCTCGCCGCCACGGACGCCGACCGCGCCGAAGGCAGCAGCCCCGCCGGGCCGCCCCTCGACATCGAAGGTGTCCTGCCCGGCTCAGGGCCGCTGACGCGGCAGAGCACGCTGCTCGCCCGCGACGGGCGAGCCGTGCCGGTCATCACCGCGCACTCCGCCATGCGCGACGGCACGGGTCAGCTGACCGGTTTCATGGCCACCTCCCGCGACATCTCCGACCAGCTGGCCGCGCAAGCCGACCTGGCCGACTCCGAGACGCGCTTCCGTCTCGCCTTCGACACCGCCCCGATGGGCATGATGATGCTCGCCCTGAGCCCCGGTGCGGCCGGCAACGTGCTTCGGGTGAACAGCTCGCTGTGCGGGTTGCTGGGCTACGACGAACTGGCGCTGCTCACCATGAACGTGGCCGATCTCCTCCACCCGGACGACGTCGACGACCCGGCCGCCGGACCGTCGGAGCACGCGGGCGAGGACCACGACGCCACGCGTGTCGACACGCGGTACCTCCACGCCGACGGACACACCGTCTGGGTCCGGGTGAGCACCACGACCGTCCGCCCGCACGACTGGGAGCCCTACTCCCTGGCGCTGATCGAGGACATCACAGCCCGCAAGCAGGCCGAGCAGGCCCTCACGCACCAGGCGCTGCACGACGCCCTCACCGGACTGCCGAACCGCACCCTCTTCTCCGACCGCCTGCAGCATGCCCTGGCGGCCGCGGGGCGAACCGGTGAGCGGGTGGGCGTGCTCTTCCTGGATCTGGACGGGTTCAAGGCCGTCAACGACTCCGCCGGACACGCCGCCGGCGATGAGCTGCTGCGTCAGGTTTCCACCCGCCTGCATGCCTGCCTCCGTCCCGGCGACACGCTCGCCCGCCTCGGCGGTGACGAGTTCGCCATCGTGTGTCCGGGCATGAGCTCCGCGGGCGTCGGCGGCGACACGGACGCCGACTCGGCTTCCGACGCCAGCAAGAACCTGCGCGTCGTGGCCGAGCGCATGCTCAGCGCGTTGCGCGTTCCGGTGGAACTCGTCTCCGGCACCTTCGTCGTCGGCGCCAGCATCGGCCTCAGCGTCGCCGACTCCGCGACCACCGACCTGGTCACCGCGGCCGAGCGGGTGCTCAGCGCGGCCGACGAGGCCATGTACGGCGCGAAGCGGGCAGGGAAGAACCGGGCGCACACCGCTGAGGGCGAGGAGCACGCTCGCGGCGCTCGCCTCGCCAGGCTGCTGCCCGAACTGACCCGGGCTCTCGCCTGCGACGAGCTCGTGCTGCACGGACAGCCGGTGCTCGACCTGGTCACCGGACGCCCAGTGGCGGTGGAGACCCTCATCCGCTGGCAGCACCCCACCCGGGGGCTGCTGTCCCCCGCGGAGTTCCTCGACGTCGCCGAGGCCAGCCCGCTCATGGTCGGGATCGGCCGCCGGGTCCTCGAGGAGTCGTGCCGGATGGCCGCCGCCTGGTCGGAGACCCTCGGCCCCGCCGCACCGGACGTGCACGTCAACGTCTCCGGCCGGCAACTGGAAGCGGGCAACCTCTACGGCGACGTCATCAGCGCGCTGAAGCGGCACGGCCTGCCCGGTCACCGCGTGGTGCTGGAACTGACCGAGACGCACATGCCGCAGATCGCGCACTCCCTGCGCGCGGACCTGCAGCGCCTGCGCGCCCGGGGCGTGCGCATCGCCATCGACGATGTCGGGACGGGGTACTCCAGTCTGACTCGCCTGACCGAACTCCCGGTGGACATCCTCAAGATCGACCTGAGCTTCGTCGCTGGCCTCGGCATCGATGCCAGCTGCGACGCGGTCGTGCGCGCCATCCTGAGCATCGGTCAGGCGCTCGGCCTGTCGGTGGTCGCCGAGGGGGTGGAGACCCCGCAGCAGGCGGAGCTCCTGCGCCGCTACGGCTGTGACACCGTGCAGGGGTACCTGTACAGCCCGCCGCGCCCCGAGGGCGCCCTCGTGCAGCACCTCCAGGCGGCACCAGGACCCCTCGTCACCGGTGATGTTTTTCGGGACGCCGCCACACCGCTCGCCTTGGCGTGCCACGACGTCGTGGCCGGGTGCCGGCGGACCTTTCAGGGCACCGCTCAGGAGATCCTGGAGGCCGTGGCCGACCACGCCCACCGCAGCCACGACCTTCCTGAACTTTCCCGTGAGCTGCAGCAGGTCGTCCTGCTGGCTATGCGCCCTGCCGGCAGCTCACCCCTCAAGTCGGCGATCGCCCGGCCGATGACGAAGAGCGAGGCCGTGACGTGAACCGTCGAGGTGAGCACGGGTCAAGCAGTCGGCCCCTGTTACGGGAGCGTGAAGGGGAACTAGGTGGACGTCCGTCGTCGGAGCGAGGGATCCGCGTCTGCCGACGGCCGCTCCTGGACGCGGCGACGTGTCGTGCTCGTCGCGCTCAGCGCTGTCCTGGCTCTGGCCCTTCCCGCCTTCGGTGCGGGACCCGCCGTCGCCGCGCCGGCTCCGGCTCCGGCTCCGCCGGGACCCTTCCTCCTCTCGACCCTCGCCGGTCGGGGGACGGGTGGCGTGGCGACGGAGGGACCTGCGGCCTCCTCCTTCTTGAAGCTCCCGTTCGCTGTGGCGACCGACTCCGCCGGCAACGTGTTCATCGCCGACCGGGACAACGCCCGCATCGAGCGCGTCGACGCGGTCACGGGACTGCTGACGTTCGTCGCGGGCACCGGGACGGCCGGTCCTCCCTCTCCGGGGGCGTTGGCCACCGCTTCGAGCCTGAGCAACCCGATCGGCATTGCCCTGGACCCGGCCGGCAACCTCTTCATCGCTGATGACGCCAACCGGCGGGTCGAGCGGGTCGACGCGACCACGAAGGTCCTCACGGTCGTGGCGGGCACGGGGGCCACCGCGGTACCCGTCGAGGGCACGGCCACCGCGTCGCCGTTCCTCTCCCCGTTCGGCGTCGCCGCCGACGCCGCCGGCAACGTCTTCATCGCCGACCGCAACGCGCACCGGGTGCTGAAGGTCGACCCCGCAGGCCAGCTCAGCTTCGTGGCCGGGACGGGGGCGCCGGGACCGGTCCAGCCCGGTCCCGCGGCGCGGTCGCCGTTGAACACTCCCAACGGGCTCGCGGTCGACGCGGCCGGAAACCTGTTCGTCGCGCTGCGCAACAACCACCAGGTCGCTCGGATCGACGCGGTCACGGGCGTGTTGAGCGTCGTCGCCGGCGCCGGTTCGGCGGGCGTCTCCACCGATGTCCCGGCTACTGCCGCCCTCCTCCGAGAGCCGACGGGTGTCGCCGTCGACGCCCGCGGCAACGTGTTCATCGCCGACCGCAGCAACAACCGCATCGTCGTGGTCGACCACAGCAGCGGCTACCTCAGCACGGTCGCGGGCAACGGCTCGTCCGGTGCGGTCACGCCCGGCCCGGCCACGTCGTCGGCGCTGCGGATCCCGCTCGGCGTCGCCGTCACGGGGACGGGGACGGCTTACATCGCCGACCAGAACAACCACCAGGTGCAGAAGCTGTCGTTACCACCGACCACGACGCCCGCCCGCATGACCTCGGGCGCAGCGCCCGCGACCGCGACGGTGGGCACCCCGTACACGCACACGTTCACCGGCACGGGAGACCCCGCGCCGACGTTCCGCGTGACCAGCGGCGCCCTCCCCGCGGGACTCACCCTCGACCCCGTCACCGGGACCCTCAGCGGAACTCCGACCATCGCCCAGAGCGCCGCGGCCACGGTCGTCGCGGGCAACTTCGTGGGCGACGAGGGTCAGACGGTGAGCATCGTCGTGTCATCCGCACCGGCAGCGCCGGTGTTCACCTCAGCGGCGCCGCCGGCCGCGACCGTCGGCGCGGCCTACGCTCACACCTTCACGGCGGCCGGGTACCCGGCGCCGACGTTCCGCGTGAGCAACGGGGCGCTCCCGCCCGGGCTGACCCTGAACGGCAGCACGGGCGTGCTGGACGGAACTGCAACGTCGGCGGGAACGACGGCGTTCACGGTCAGCGCTGGCAACGGTGTCGGCGCCGACGCCGACCAGGCGGTCAACGCCACCGTCGTCTTCGCTCCTCAGGCGCCGGCCTTCACGTCCGCGGTCCCACCCGCCGCGACCGTCGGGATCGCGTACGCCCAGACCGTCACCGCGACCGGGTACCCGGCACCGACCCTCCAGGTGATCAGCGGCGGCCTCCCGGTCGGTCTCAGCCTGGACCCCGTCAGCGGACTCATCAGCGGGAGCCCGACCACGGCGGGGCCCGCGACGTTCACCGTGCGAGCCGAGAACGCCTCCGGAACCGCCGACCAGGCCGTCGCCCTTGAGGTCGCTCCTGCACCGGTGGCGCCCGCGTTTACCGCCGTGAGCCCGCCCGCCGGCACCGTCGACCAGCCCTACGCCTACACAATCGCGGCGACCGGGGTCCCCACCGTCAGCTACACGATCACCGCCGGGGCCCTGCCGCCCGGCCTCGGGCTGGACCGCGTGACCGGAGCTCTGACCGGAACTCCCACGGTCGCCGGTGCGTACCGGGTCGTCGTCGCCGCCGCCAACGGGGTCGCGCCGCCCGCCACCGCGGCGGTCACCATCGTCGTCGCCCCCGCGCCGCGAACGCCCGGCACCGTGCCCGGCAACCCCACGGACGTCCAGGTGACCGGATTGGGCACCACGGCGCGCGTCACCTTCCTTCCCCCCACCGACGCCGGGTCGGGCCCCGTCACCGGCTACCGCGTGAGCGTCACCGGAGCGAGCCTGGCCGCGCCCGTCGTCGCCACGGGGAGCACCAGCCCCGTGCTGGTGGCCGGCCTGACGGCGGGGCAGACGTACCTCGTGACCGTCACTGCCGTCAACGCCGCCGGCCGCGGCCTGCCGTCCGCCCCCGTGCAGACGACCTGGGCGGCCCCGCCCGCGCCATCCCAGGTGGTGCGCGTCAGCGACCTCGCGCCGCAGACGGGGCTCCCCTCGGTCACGGCGATCTTCTTCCCCGCCGGCACTCGTGTCCCGGCTGCCGTGCTCGCCACGTCCGGTAGTCACGCGGACTCCCTCGCGGGGGCTCGCCTCGCATCCGCCGTCGGCGGACCCTTGCTGCTGACCGGTGGCACCGCCCTCGACGCCACCGTCGTCGCCGAGCTGCGTCGCCTCCTCGCGCCTGGCGGCCGCGTCTACGTCCTGGGCGACGTCCACGCGCTGTCGCCCACCGTCCGCGACGCCCTCACGCGCGAGGCTGGGTACGACGTCGTCCGCCTGGGCGGTGCGGACCGGTACGAGACGGCTGCGCGCATCAGCGCAGCCGTCCTGAGCGCTGACCCGAACCCCGCCGCGCCGGTCTACCTGGCGTCCGCGGCGGACTTCCCGGACGGGCTGGCTGCGGCCGCTCTCGCCGGGTCCACCGGCGGTGTCGTGCTGCTCACGGCCGGCAAGCAGCTGCCGGCGGCCACGGAGGCCTACCTCACGGCCCACGACCCCACCGGGGCCCGCACCACCACCGTCGGCGGCGCCGCGGCGGCCGCCTACCCGCGGGCGGGGACGTCCATCGTGGGTGTGGACCGCTACGCCACCGCGAGCCTGGTCGCCCGTCGCTTCACCCGACCCGCCAGCCTGGGCATCGCCTCCGGCGAGGACTGGCGAACCGCCGCGACCGGAGCCGCGGCCATGAGCGGCCGCGGCGAACCGCTGCTCTTCACCGGTCCCGCCGTCCTCGCCCCAGCCACCGGTGCTGCGCTGCGGACGGGCAGTCGCGTCAGCCGCGTGTGGGTCTTCGGCAGCAGCACCGTCATCTCCCCGCGGACCGTGGACACGATCGGCGCCCTGCTGACGACGCGCCTCACGTGATGCCGTGGACACCGGACCAGTGGGTGCTCGGGAGTCAGCGCCCGCCAGCTTCGGGCTCGACGTGCGGGGGGAAGCGTGTCGGACCGGCCTCGGGTGGCCGGGGGCGGTCCTGGCGGTGCAGGCGGACGGCGATGACGGCCACGTCGTCCTCGGGGTGCGGGGGCAGCAGGCGCTGCAGCAGCCCGTCGACGAGGGTGTCGAGGTCGACGC
>NZ_JAAALN010000189.1 GCF_009906795.1 Kineococcus siccus | reverse complement strand
GCCGCGATGAGTCCGGCGCCGCGCGCGGGTCCAGCGGGGGAGGGCACCGGCGCGCGGGGCGCGCACGCGGGCACCGGCCGGGGCGCCGGGTCGAGGGGGAGGAGGCGGCCGTGCCGGCTGCGCAGGAGGGGCGTCCGCTGGACGCCACGTACACGGTGGCCGTGCGCCGGGACGGTCCCTTCGCCACCTACCTCGAGCTGCCCGGCTCGCACGAGCTCCTCGGCACGCGACGGGCGGTCCGGGTCGCGGGGACGATCGACGGGCAGCCCTTCGCGGCGACGCTGCTGCCGTCGGGGACCGGGCCGCACCGGTTGCCCCTGCGGGCCGGGCTGCGCACCGCGGCGGGGCGCGACCGCGCGGGGGAGCTGCTCACGGTCCGGCTGCTGCAGCGCTTCGGGTGAGCGGGGACGCCGACGGGCCGGGACCCCACCGCGGTGGGGTCCCGGCCCGTCGGGCGCCGGTCAGGCCCGCACGAGCAGCGCGACCGGCAGACCGTCCAGCACGTCGGCGATGCGGACGCTGCCGCCGGGGACGTCGGCCCCGGTGAAGGCGTCGCGCCACGACCCGGCCGGCAGGGCGAGGGTGTGCTCGCCCCAGCCGCCGAGGCGCTCCAGGGACCCCGGCAGGCGGGTCGCCACGGCCACCACGACGGGGGCGTCCAGCGGCCCGCGGGCGAAGGCCACGGCGTTGCCCGTGGACGTCGGGACCGCGGCGTAGCCCGCGTGCTCCCCGAGGAAGGCCTCGGGGTGGTCGCGGCGCACGCGCAGCGTGCGGGAGACGACGAGGAGCTTCTCGTCGTCCACGTCCGCGGGGGCGCCGCCCGCGTCCAGCGCGGCCAGGCGCCGGACGCGCTCGTCGTAGTCCACGTCGCGGCGGTTGTCCGGGTCGACGAGGGACAGGTCGACGAGCTCGGTGCCCTGGTAGACGTCGGGGACGCCGGGCATGGCGAGCTGCACGAGCTTCTGCCCGAGGACCGCGACGCGCGCCGCGCCGGCCGTGCGCGCGACCCAGGCCCCGACGGCCGCCAGGACCGCCTCGTCGCCGAGGACGCCGACGGCGAAGCGCTGCACCGCCGCCTCGTAGGCCTCGTCCGGCGCGGTCCACGTGGTGTGGTCCTTGGCCTCGCGGGTGGCCTTCTCGAGGTAGGCCAGCAGCCGGTCCTCGGCCAGCGGGCCCGTGCGCCCCCAGGTGCCGACGAGCGTCTGCCAGACCAGCAGCTCGGTGCGGGCGTCGAGCTCGCCGTCGCGGTGCTCGGCGGCGAGGTCGCGCCACGTCGCCAGCGCCGCCGCGAACTCGTCGGGGTGCTCCGAGATCGGGGTGAGCACGGCGCGGACGTCCTCGCTGCGCTTGGTGTCGTGCGTGGACAGCGTCGTCATCGCGGCGGGCCACGTGCGCGAGAGCGTCCCCGCGAAGGCGTGGAACTCCTCGGGCGAGGTGCCGAAGCGGGACGGGTCGCCGCCCACCTCGTTCAGCGACGACAGCCGGAACCAGCGGTAGAACGCCGTGTCCTCCACGCCCTTGGCCATGACCGGGCCGCACGTCTGCTGGAAGCGGACGACGAACTCGGCCAGCCGGGGGTCGGCCAGGCTCGCGGACCGCCCCAGCGCCAGGTCGACGACCACGGCGAGGGTGTCGTGCCGCTCGGGGGCGAGGTGGTGGCGCGCGACGGCCGCGGCCTCCTCGAGGACCTCGACGGCCTCGGCGGGCGCGGGCTCGCCGGGCACCACGTAGGCGCGGTAGCGCGGGAAGGCGACGAGCAGCTCGACGACCGCCTCGTGCAGGCCCCGGCGGGTGTGGTCGCGCAGGTCCACGTCGTCGTGGCAGATGCCCGCGAGCAGGTCCACGAGGCGGTGCACCTCGGCGTACAGGCCGTGCTCGACGACCTCGCGCTTGGCCTGCTCGACGATCGCGGAGAACGGCTCGGACTCCCCGGTCAGCGCGGAGTACAGCGCCGTGAGGGGCTCGGCACCGGCCTGGTCGAGGAAGAGGCCGCCGATCTCGTGCAGCGCGTCGTAGCCCGTGGTGCCGGCGCAGGCCCAGTCCGCGGGCAGCGTCTCGTGCCCCTCGAGGATCTTCTCCACGACGACCCAGGCGCTCGCGCCGTCGCGCCCGGTCGCGGCCGCGAGCCGGGCCAGGTAGCCGCGCGGGTCGGCCAGGCCGTCCGGGTGGTCGATGCGCAGCCCCTGCAGCTCGCCCGCCGCCAGCAGCTCCAGCAGCAGGGCGTGCGAGGCGTCGAAGACCTCGGGGTCCTCGACGCGGACGGCGGCCAGCGTGTCGACGTCGAAGAAGCGCCGGTAGTTCAGCTCCTCGTCGGCGACCCGCCAGTGCGCGAGGCGGTACCACTGGCGGTCGACGAGCTGCGCCAGCGGCAGGTCCTCGGTCCCCGGACGGACCGGGAAGACGTGGTCGTAGTAGCGCAGCACGGGCTCGGCGCCCGAGCGGTCCAGCGTCAGCTCGTCCGCGGCGAGCACCTGGCCGATGCGCCGGCCGAGCACCGCCATGAGGATCGCGCGGTCGGGCACCGACCAGTCGACGTCGAACCAGCGCGCGAAGGGCGAGTCCGGCCCCTCGCGCAGCACCGACCACAGCTGGGCGTTGTCGGAGGCCGGCGTGGGCACCGCCATGTGGTTGGGCACCACGTCGGCCACGGCGCCCAGGCCCGCCGCCGACAGCGCGGCGCTGAGCCGGTCGAAGCCCTCCCGGCCGCCGGCCTCGGGGTTCAGCCGGGCGTGGTCGACGACGTCGTAGCCGTGCGTCGAGCCCGTCGCGGGCGCGAGGACGGGCGAGAGGTAGGCGTGCGAGACGCCGAGGTCGGCCAGGTAGGCCGCCCGCGCCGCCGCGTCGTCGAAGGTGAACGCCGGCTGGATCTGCAGCCGGTAGGTGCTCGCGGGCACCACCGCGGGTCGGTAGCCCTCGCTCACTTGTCCCCCAGGGGGCCGCGGGCCAGCACGAGGACGGAGCGCCCCGCGACCGGCAGCGACGTGCCGGGGGAGAAGGCGGACTCCTCCGTGAAGATCGACACGACGCCGACCTGGTCGTCCGCGGTGTCCAGGCGGGGGTGCCAGCCGTCGCCGTAGGCCGCGGGCGGCAGCGTGAACTCGATGGACTCGTGCCACGGGTTGAAGAGCACGAGGAAGGAGTCGCCGACGATCCGCTCACCGCGGCGGTCGGGCTCGGGGATCGCCTCGCCGTTGAGGAAGACCATGACGCTGCGGTTGGAGGCGTCGCCCCAGTCCGCGTCGGTCATGGGGGTGCCGTCGGCGCTGAACCACTCGATGTCCCCGACCGCGCTCTTGCCGCCGTGCCCGGCGTCGCCCGCGAAGAAGCGGCGGCGCTGGAACACCGGCTCGGTGCGGCGCAGCTCGACGACGCGCTGGGAGAAGGCCAGCAGCTCCTGCTGGGCGTCGCTCAGCTCCCAGTCCACCCAGGCCAGCTCGTTGTCCTGGCAGTAGACGTTGTTGTTGCCGCGCTGCGTGCGGCCCAGCTCGTCGCCGTGCAGGATCATCGGCACGCCCTGGCTCAGCAGCAGCGTCGTCAGCAGGTTGCGGTGCTGGCGGGCGCGCAGCGCGATGACGTCGGCGTCCTGCGTCGGCCCCTCGACCCCGCAGTTCCAGGACCGGTTGTGGCTCTCGCCGTCGTTGCCGCCCTCGCCGTTGGCCTCGTTGTGCTTGTCGTTGTAGGACACGAGGTCGCGCATCGTGAAGCCGTCGTGGGCGGTGACGAAGTTGATGCTGGCGATGGGCTTGCGGCCGGAGTGCTCGTACAGGTCGCTCGACCCCGTCAGGCGGCTCGCGAACTCCGCGATGGTGTGCGGCTCCCCGCGCCAGAAGTCGCGGATGGCGTCGCGGTAGCGGCCGTTCCACTCCGTCCACAGGGGCGGGAACCCGCCGACCTGGTAGCCGCCGTCGCCGACGTCCCACGGCTCGGCGATGAGCTTCAGCTGCGAGACGACCGGGTCCTGCTGGACCAGGTCGAAGAACGCCGACAGCCGGTCCACCTCGTGGAACTGGCGGGCGAGCGTCGCCGCGAGGTCGAAGCGGAAGCCGTCGACGTGCATCTCCTCCGCCCAGTACCGCAGCGAGTCCATGATCAGCTGCAGGACGTGCGGGTGCCGCATGAGCAGGCTGTTGCCGGTCCCCGTGGTGTCGTAGTAGTGCGCCTGGTCGCCGTCCACGAGGCGGTAGTACGCCTGGTTGTCGATGCCGCGGAAGCACAGCGTCGGGCCCATGTGGTTGCCCTCGGCCGTGTGGTTGTAGACGACGTCGAGGATGACCTCGATGTCGGCCTCGTGCAGCGCGCGCACCATCGACTTGAACTCCTGGACCTGCTGACCGCGCTGGCCCGTGGAGGAGTAGGAGTTGTGCGGCGCGAAGAACCCGATCGTGTTGTAGCCCCAGTAGTTCGACAGGCCCTTGTCGACCAGGTGGGTGTCCTGGACGAACTGGTGCACGGGCATGAGCTCCACGGCCGTGACGCCGAGGCCCTTGAGGTGGTCGATCATCGCGGGGTGCGCCATGCCGGCGTACGTCCCGCGGATGTCCTCGGGGATGTCCGGGTGCTGGATCGTCAGGCCCTTGACGTGCGCCTCGTAGATCACCGACTCGTGGTACTCGTGCCCCGGCCGGCGGTCGTTGCCCCAGTCGAAGAAAGGGTTGACGACGACGGAGAGCATCGTGTGCCCCGCGCTGTCGGCGGCGTTGATCGCGCCGTTGTCCCCGAACTCGTAGGAGAACAGCGACTCGTCGCCGTCGACCTGGCCCTCGATGGCCTTGGCGTAGGGGTCCAGCAGCAGCTTCTCGGGCTGGCAGCGGTGCCCCTTCTCGGGGTCGAAGGGGCCGTGCACGCGGTAGCCGTAGCGCTGGCCCGGCATCACCGAGGGCAGGAAGGCGTGCCAGACGAAGCCGTCGACCTCGGGCAGGTCCACCCGGGTCTCCGTGCCGTCCTCCTCGACGAGGCAGAGCTCGATGCGCTCCGCCACCTCGGAGAAGAGGGCGAAGTTGGTCCCCGCACCGTCGTAGGTGGCGCCGAGGGGGTAGGGCCGTCCGGGCCAGATCTGCATCTCGCGAGTCCTCCACAGCACGTCGGGTCGTCGTGCTCGTTCGTCCAGCTGGGCGGGCGCCCGATCGCTCGGGGCGCCCGTCGGTCCCGGACATCATGGCGGCTGCGCCCGCGGACGACGAACGGACGGTCGTGAGGCCCGGGGACGGCCCCGGGAGCGCGCCGGCCGGGGACGACGAAGGCCGGACCCCCGAGGGGATCCGGCCTGCGTCGTGATGGGTGGGCGATACTGGGATCGAACCAGTGACCTCTTCCGTGTCAGGGAAGCGCGCTACCGCTGCGCCAATCGCCCGCTGCCTCACCAGGCGGACGAGCTGCCTGGTGGGGTCCCGAGGTGGAGACGGGATTCGAACCCGTGTGGACGGCTTTGCAGGCCGTTGCCTCGCCTCTCGGCCACTCCACCGTGAGGCGGATGCCCCGGAACAGCTCGTGCACCCGAGCGGACGACGGGATTCGAACCCGCGACCCTCACCTTGGCAAGGTGATGCGCTACCACTGCGCCACGTCCGCATGTCCTGCCGGTCCTGGCCTCGCGGCCGTTCCCGGTGACGTCGTAGACACTAGCCGAACCGCACTGCCGGAGCCAAACCGCCCCGCCCGGTGTGCCGCCGGACGGGGCCGTCCGCCACCGCGGCCGTCAGCGCCAGATCAGGTCGGGGGTGAGGGCCGCCAGGTCGGGCGCGCCGCACAGCCCCATGGCCATCCGCAGCTCGGTGTCCAGCATGTGCAGGGCCGCCAGCGCACCCTCGGTGCCCGCGGCCGCGAGGCCGTAGAGGTAGGGCCGGCCCACGAAGACGGCGTCGGCGCCCAGGCACAGCGCCTTCAGCACGTCGGTGCCGCGGCGGACGCCCGAGTCCACGACGACCGGCACGCGGCCGGCGACCTCGGCCGCGACGGCCGGCAGCGCCTGCGCGGTCGGGACCACCGTGTCGAGGTTGCGGGCGCCGTGGTTGGAGACCCACACGCCCGCGGCGCCGTGGTCCAGCGCACGCGCCGCGTCGTCGGCGCGCAGGACGCCCTTGACGATGACGGGCAGGTCGGTGAGCTCGGCCAGCCACGTGATGTCCGTCCAGCGCAGCGTCGGGTCGAGCCGCTCGACGTAGACCCGGCGGTGCGCCGGGAGGTCGTCCTCGACGCGCGCAGTCAGCGCGGGCAGGTTGGCGAAGGCCATGCCCGCGGGGAGCCGGACGCTGCGCCGGCGGTCGGTGTCGCGGGCCCCGAGCACGGGGGTGTCGACGGTGACCACGAGCGCCTCGTACCCGGCCGCGGCGGCGCGCCGCGCGAGGCTCGCGGTCAGGTCGCGGTCGCGGCGCACGTAGAGCTGGAACCACAGCGGCCCCGTCGCGGCGGCGGCGACGTCCTCCATGGAGGTCGTGCCCAGCGTGCTCTGGCAGTAGACCATCCCCGCCTCGCCCGCGGCCGCGGTGACGCCGAGCTCACCGTCCGGGTGCCAGATCTTGTGGCTCGCGGCGGGCGACAGGCCGATGGGCGAGGCCACGCGGGACCCGAACAGGGTCGTCGACGTGTCGATGTCCTCCACGCCGACCAGGCAGTGCGGGGACAGGCGGATCTCGCCCCAGGCCTCCTCGTTCCAGCGCAGGCTGCGCTCGTCGCCGCTGCCGCCCTCCAGGTAGTCCCACATGGGCTGGCCGAAGGCGCCCGCCCGCAGCTGTCGCAGCGCGGCCTCGCGCAGCTCGCCGATGTTCAGCGCCGGGTCCGCGGCCGGCTCGACGTGGGGTCGCTCGACTGTGTCCGTCATGCCACGGGAGTACCAGACGCGAGGGGGTCCGCGCGGCCCGGGCGCCCGGATGCCCCCCGTTGGGCGCACGAGAGCCCGCGTGCCGCCCCTGCGCGGGGACGGGACGCGGGCGGCGCGACGGCGCGCGGGCGGCTCAGGAGACCAGCCGGTGGACCAGGTCGTCGAGGTCGAGGTGCCGGGTCTCGCGGCCCGGGGGGACGAGGGCGTCGGCGCGGCGCAGGAAGCGGCGCACGTCGGCCTCGTCGGCCTCCAGCTCGGCGTTGCCGTCCGGGGACGACAGGCGCAGCAGGACGCGGGCGCGGCCGTCCGCGGTCTGCGGGCAGGGGCGGACGTGGACGTCGCCCTCCCCGGCCGGGGCCACCAGGCCCTCCCGCAGGAGGTCCCGCGCGAAGACCCACTCGACGTCGGTGTCGCCACCGCGGAAGACGGCGTGGATCGCGTACGGGTCGTCGGCGCCGTAGTGGAGGCTGGCCGGAACGGGCAGGCCGGGACCACTGGTGGTCCGCAGGCGCAGCGACACGTCGACGTCGACCTCGGTCTTGCGGTGCGGCAGTGCAGGCACGTCGACCTCCGTGTGCTCTTGGCCGCTGACGGGCTCCAGCGACCGTGCGTGGAACTTTCCCACTGTTCACCGTCTTGAAACACCCGAACGGTCCAATTGGGACGCGCGCGTGCTCCCGCCGGTTCCGGTCGGTGCCGGCCGCGCCGCCGCACGGGCCCCGGACGGGTGCCCGGGGTCACCGTCCGCGGCGTTCGCCGGCCGTGCCCAGAACCTTCACCCGGCTGCCGGGAGCACGGGACGGCTCCCGTGCGTTGGGACCGGAGCACGGGGGCGGGGACCACGGGCGGTGGCGAGGAGCAGAGGCGGAGCGTGGTGGCGGCGGAGCGGGGAGTGCGGATGCGGACGGGACGGGGCCCGGCGGAGGACGACGTGTCCGCCTCCGACGGCGGGACGCGCCCGGCCGACCCGCCGCAGGCGCCGTCCGCGGTGCGCACGTCCCTCGACCCGCAGGCGCCGGCCGGAGGACCGGACCCCGACGGGCCGCCCGCGGCCCCCGCACGGCGCCGCTGGCGCCGCGAGGTCCGCCGCCGCCGGGAGGCGCTGCGCGCGAACCCGCGGCGCAACCACCTGTACCGGATGGGCGTCGCCACCCTCGGGACGGTCGTGGTGCTGCTCGGTCTCGCGCTCGTGCCGCTGCCCGGGCCCGGCTGGGTCGTCGTCTTCCTGGGCCTCGCGGTCCTGGGCTCGGAGTTCCACTCGGCCCGCCGGCTGAACGCCTTCGGCCGCCGGCAGCTGCACCGCTGGGTGGCCTGGGTCGAGCGGCGGTCCTGGCGCACGCGGATCGGGCTGGGCGGCGGGACCGCGGCCGTCGTCGTCGCGGTGGTGTGGGGCTGGTTCGCGTGGCAGGGCGTGCCGACCTGGAGCCCCGAGGTCGTCACGGCCCAGCTGCAGCGCGTGCCCGGCATCGGCTGAGCGGCATCGGCTGAGCGGCCCGCGCGCCGGCGGTGTCGTGAGCACGGCCGCCGAGACGCTATGGTTCTCAGGCCGGTCGCGGTCCGCCGCAGCCCGGGCGATTAGCTCAGTGGTAGAGCACCTCGTTCACACCGAGGGGGTCACTGGTTCGAACCCAGTAT
>NZ_JAAALN010000188.1 GCF_009906795.1 Kineococcus siccus | reverse complement strand
CGCCGCCGCAGCCCTGGCCGCGACCTCGGCCCTGACCGCCTGCGGCGGCGGGTCCGGCAGCGCCGACGAGGGCGGCGGCGACGTCACCGTCACGATGGCCGTGCAGACGCCCCAGTCCGGTGAGGGGGCCTTCCGGCCCATGGTCGCGGCGTTCGAGAAGGCCAACCCCACGATCGACATCGACCTCGTCGAGACCCCCACCGACTCCTACGCCAACGTCCTGCGGACCCAGCTCCAGGGCGGCAACGCCCCGGACGTCTTCTACGGCACCGCGGGGCGGGGGAACCTCAACGCGGTCCTGTCCCTCGGCGAGGCGGGGTTCGTCGAGCCGCTCACGGGGGAGGCCTGGGCCGAAGCCGCGGTGCCCCCCAGCGCGACGTCGCTCTACGTCAGCGACGGAGAGCTGTACGCCCTGCCCGTCGACCTGGTGCCCGCCTCGATCGTCGTCAACAACGACACCTACGCGGAGCTGGGCCTGCCCAAGGCCACCACCTTCGCCGAACTCCTCCAGCAGTGCCGGACGCTCGCGGGGCAGGGCAAGTCCGAGTTCGCGATCGCCGGCTCCGCCGGGCCCAACCTGGGCATGCACGCCCTGCAGCTCGCGGCCAGCACCGTCTACAGCGCCGACCCCGACTGGAACGCCAAGCGCCAGGCCGGGTCGGTCACGTTCGCGGGTTCTCCCGAGTGGCAGTCCGTGATGACCAAGGTGGTCCAGATGAACGAGGCGGGCTGCTACCAGGAGGGGGCCGTCGGTGCCGGTTTCGGTGAGATCACCCAGGCCGTCGCCGGCGGCGCGGCGCTCGGTCTCTTCGCCCCGGCCGGCGCGGCCAGCGACCTCGCCACGGGAAACCCCGGCAAGCAGTTCGGGCAGGCGGTGCTCCCCGGTGACACCGCGGAGCAGACGCGCCTGTCGGTCACCCCGTCGAACGCCCTCGCGATCTCGGCGGAGTCCCAGCACAAGGACGCGGCCAGGAAGGTGCTGGAGTTCTTCGCGGAACCCGCCAACCAGGACGCAGTGGCCGTCGCGGGCGGCAACCTGTCCCTCGCCGCGGTGGGCGGCGGGACCGTGCCCGCGGACCTCGCGGACCTCACGCCGTTCCTCGACGACGAGTCCAAGCAGGTCCCGCTGGGCAACCTCGCCTGGCCCAACGGCAACGTCTACGACGTCCTGGGCAGCGGCATCCAGGGGCTGCTCACGGGGCAGGCCACGCCCGAGCAGGTCCTGACCTCCATGGACCAGGCGTGGGACCAGGGTTCCTGACCGTGGCGCCGCCCCGGAGCGCGACGGGAGCGCTCGGCCGGAGGCGGACGCCCCTCCCCGTCCTCCTCGTCCTCCCCGGCCGGGACCGCGCCCGCAGCCGGAGGAGCCCCTCGTGCACGTCGTGATCAGCCCCGCGGGTGCGGTCCTCAGCGAGGCCGCGGACACGACGGCCTTCGACGTCCGCGTCGTCGACGTCGACGAGCCCGGGTTCACGGCCGTCCTCGAGCGCAGCGGGGTCGGCGCGTTCCAGCCGGTGGAGGCGTTCCCCGGCGGGCACGTCGAGGTCCGCCTCGACTGGATCAGGACGCGGGCCGCCGCCCAGGACGTGCCGGCCGGCTGGGACGACGCCTTCGCGGCGATGCTCGCCCACGCCGGGCGTCGAGGGTGGCTGTCGAGCGACGGATCGTCCGTGCGCGGGCACGTCGTCGCCGGAGCGCCGCCACGAGGCGAGTGATCGCGACGGCGCAGCCGTGCAACGCAGGAGCCCCCCGACCGGTGGACCGGTCGGGGGGCTTCCGTGGGAGTGCGCCGCCCCGGACTCGAACCGGGAACCCGCTGATTAAGAGTCAGCTGCTCTGCCAATTGAGCTAGCGGCGCAACGGGACGGAACGTTAGCAGGCCGGGAGCCCCCGGCGAAATCGACGGTGCGGGGCGCGAGAGGGGCGCGCCCCGCACGACGCGAGGGGTGGCGGGCCGTCACGCAGCGCCCGCCTCAGGTCACCGCTGGGTCCACCACTCCTCGTCGGGCAAGCCCTCGGCCTCGAGGAGCTCGGCGGAGTGCGGGCCGTCGGGCGAGACCATGTCGATGAGGAGCGAGAGGGGGATGTGCTCGGACAGCATCTCCATCACCGGTTCCGTCGCCACCGAGTTGTCGTTGGTCATGCGTCCTCCCGCTGATCGGTCGTCCCCGTGGTCCGGGGGACCCTCCAGGCTTCGTCCCACCGGGGCGGCGCCTTGAGGGCCACGAGCGGAGCCCACCCGGTCGGCCGAGGACCGGCCCGCGCGAGGTTTGAGACGCCGGACGACGGCTCCGGGGCCGCCCGGCCGGCCGCCGGGTGGCGGGTGCGCTCCGGCGTGACGGAAGTCCGGTGGACGGACTCCGCCCCGCGAAGCAGAGTGGGCGGATGCGCAGCGCGGGGTCGTGGGGGATCCGCCTCACCATGCCGCAGGCGCTGCTGCTCGGCCTGCACCTGCGCGACGCCGCCGGGCTGCGGCCGCCGCCGTCCGAGGTCCTCCCCGAGCTCCCGCCGCTGCACCCCGCGGTGACCCCGCTGCGCGCCGACGGCGCGGCGATCGCGGGCGGCGACGTCGCGGCGCAGCAGTGGGGGCGATGGTGGGCGTCGGCCTTCCCCGGCGGCCCGGAGGCCCTCACGTCGATCCTCCCGCCGCTGTTCGGCGGTCTTCGCGGCATGACGGAGCTGCGGGGCCTGGCCGAGCTCGGCATCGACGACGCCGTCGCGTGGGCCGCGGAGGCGCGCGAGCGGGAGGCCCGGCTGGCGCGCACCCGGCCGCTCGCGCTGTTCGAGACGAACCTCGTCGCGGAGGTCGAGCGCACCCTCGGCCGCCGCATCCGGCCCTTCACGCTGGAGGTCGTCGTCCTGCCGCTGCGCGGCATCGCCAGCTGGGACGTCGCGGGCCACCCGGTCGTCACCGAGGAGCTGCGCGCCGACCGCGACGCCTACCTGACCTGGTTGCGCGATCGGCTGCTCGGCCTGCGCGGGGCGGGGGAGCGGCGTGACGCCGCGCCGCCGTCCGCGCTGGGGGACTGACCGGGAGCACGCGCGGCGGCGAGAGGTGGCCGCCGGGGGGTGGGGACGACGCAGGGGCGGCCCCGTGGACGGGACCGCCCCTGCGACGGGAACCGGGGTGAGTGACGGGACTTGAACCCGCGACTTCCTGGACCACAACCAGGTGCTCTACCAGCTGAGCTACACCCACCACGACGCCGCGGCGCACGGCCGTGGCGACGACGGGAGCATACACGCGCCGGGGCCCCGCCCCTCACCGCGCGGCCCCCGGTCGGGCTAGGCCCCCGGGGCCGCGGCCCCCGTCGAGGCCCCGGTGGACGGCTCGGCCGAGCCCTCCGCGGCCGGGGACGCGGGCGCCGGCGCGGCGTCCTTCAGCTCGAAGGACTCGCCTGCGGCGCGGGCGGTCTCGCTGTCCGGGCCGGGCGGCGGCACGAAGAGGACCTCGCGGTAGTACTTCAGCTCCTGGATGCTCTCGCGGATGTCCGCGAGGGCGCGGTGCCCGCCGTGCTTCTTCGGGGTGTGGAAGTACACGCGGGGGAACCAGCGGCGCGCGAGCTCCTTGAGCGAGGAGACGTCGATCAGCCGGTAGTGCAGGTGGTCGGTGAGCTCGAGCATGTCGCGGGCCAGGAACGTCCGGTCGGTGTGCACCGAGCTGCCCGCCAGCGGCGCCTTGCGCGGGTCCGGCACGAACTGCCGCACGTAGGCCAGGACCGCCTGCTCGGCGTCCGCCAGCGTCGTGCCGTGCTCCAGCTCCTCGAGCAGGCCCGAGGACGTGTGCATGTCGACCACCACCGGGTCCATGTCGACGAGCGACTCCGCCGGCGGCCTGATGACCACGTCGACGCCCTCGCCCAGCACGTTGAGGTCGGCGTCGGTGACGAGCACCGCGACCTCCACGAGGGCGTCCTTGGCGAGGTCCAGGCCCGTCATCTCGCAGTCGATCCACACGATCCGGTCGTGGACCTTGTCGCGGGGCGACGTCGTCGTCGGCGCTGCGGCCGTGCTGCTGCTCACCTCGTCAGCCTAGGGGAGCGTGCGCACGAGGCTCCCCTGACGCCTGCACCGGGTGCGGCCGCCGACCGTGGCCTACCCTCGCCTCATGCCGGACGACGTCCCCGGTGGACCGCCCGGCACCCTCGCCGTCGGCCCCGGCCCGAGCGAGCACCGGCCCCGGTCGCTGCTCGTCGCGACCGTCGGCGTGCTCGTCGTCTGCGGCCTCCTCAGCCTCGGCGCCGTGACGATGGAGGTCGGGGTCACCGGCCTGGTGCCCGGGCTCCTGCTCGCCGCGGTCCCGGTGGGCCCCGTGCTCGCCACGGTGCTCTGGCTGGACCGCCACGAGGCCGAGCCGCCGCACCTGCTCGCCTTCGCGTTCGGGTGGGGGGCGTGCGTCGCGAGCCTCGGCGCGCTGGTCCTGAACTCGCTGTCCTCGCAGCTGCTGGCGCGCGCCGTCGGCGACGTCACGAACACCTCCGTCGTGGTCGCTCCGCTGGTCGAGGAGTCGCTCAAGGGCCTCGGCGTCCTGCTCGTGGTCCTGGTGCAGCGCCGCCAGTTCGACGGCGTCGTGGACGGCATCGTCTACGCGGCCTGCGTGGGCCTCGGGTTCGCGTTCCTGGAGAACGTCCTCTACCTGGGCCGGGCGATGGGCGCTGACGGCGGCGGCTCGCTCGTCGCGGTGTTCGTCCTGCGCTGCCTCGTGTCCCCCTTCGCGCACCCGCTGTTCACGATGGCCGTCGGCGTCGGTCTGGGGCTGGCGGTCCGGCACCGCTCGCCCCTGCTGCGCGTGCTCGCGCCCGTCGCCGGGTTCCTCGTCGCCGTGGCCCTGCACGCGGCCTGGAACGCCAGCGCCTCGCAGGGCGCCGTGGCCTTCCTCGAGGTGTACGTGCTGCTGCAGGTGCCCGTGTTCGCGGGCGCGGTGGCCGTGGCGCTGGTGGCCCGCCGGCGGGAGACCCGGCTCGTGGGCCGCCACCTCGAGGTCTACGTGCGCACGGGGTGGCTGAGCGAGGCGGAGCTGCAGATGCTGGCGTCCGGCCGCCGGCGCCGCGACGCGCGGGCCTGGGCCCTGCGCGCGGGTGGTCGCCCCGCCGCCGGGACGGTCCGCGACTTCCAGGAGACGGCCACCGAGCTGGCCTTCCGCCGCGACCGCACGTTCCGGGGCACCCAGCCCCCGAGCCCCGACGAGGAGCTCGTGCTCCTGCGCCGGCTCTCGGGCGAGCGGGCGCGGCTGCTCTCCCTCGTGCCCGACCGGCGCTGACGCCGGGAGGGCCGGGGCGGCGGCGGCCGCACCGGTCGGGCGGGGCCCGCCCCACGCCGGTGTGACGTGCGCCTCGGACACCCCCGCGGTGCCGTGCCCGGGGCGCGCCGGCGGCGCCGGAGGTCGTAACCTCGTGCCGTCCGGTCAGAGCCGTCTGGCCGGAACCGCAGAGTCAGAGGGTGAGTCCGTTGCCGGCAGCGAACCGCTACGACGCCGTCCTGATCGGTGGCGGGATCATGAGCGCCACGCTCGCGTCCCTCCTCGGGCAGCTCGAACCCGACTGGTCGATCGCCGTGTTCGAGCGGCTGGACTCCCCGGGGCAGGAGAGCTCCGACCCGTGGAACAACGCGGGCACGGGCCACTCGGCGCTCTGCGAGCTGAACTACACGCCGCAGAAGCCCGACGGCAGCGTCGACATCTCCAAGGCCGTCGCCATCAACGAGTCCTTCCAGCTCAGCCGCCAGTACTGGTCGCACCTCGTGGAGACCGGCGTGCTGTCCGACCCGGGCCGGTTCATCAACTCCGTGCCGCACATGAGCTTCGTGCGCGGCGACGACGTGGAGTTCCTCCGCGCCCGCTACGAGGCCCTCGCGCCGCACCCCCTGTTCGCGGGCATGGAGTGGGCGGACGACCAGGCCACGGTCGGCGAGTGGGCCCCGCTGCTCCTCGAGGGCCGCGACCCCGGCGAGCGGCTGGCCGCCACGCGCTCCAGCGCCGGCACCGACGTCAACTTCGGCGCCCTCACCGCGGCGCTGCTGCAGAGCGCGGGCGCGCGCGGCACCCAGGTGTTCACGGGCCACAGCGTCCGGAAGCTGCACCGCCGCGGGTCCGGGTGGACCGTGTCGGTCGCCTCCTCCGACGGCACCACCACCGAGGTCGCGACGCCCTTCGTCTTCGTGGGCTCCGGCGGCGGGGCGCTGCACCTCCTGCAGGACTCCGGCATCCCCGAGGGCAAGGGGTTCGGCGGCTTCCCCGTCAGCGGTCAGTGGTTGCGCTGCACCAACCCCGACGTCATCGCCCGCCACTCGACCAAGGTGTACGGCCAGGCCGCCGTCGGTGCGCCGCCCATGTCGGTGCCGCACCTGGACACCCGCGTCGTCGACGGCCGCCGCTCGCTGATGTTCGGCCCCTACGCCGGCTTCTCGCCGAAGTTCCTCAAGACCGGCTCGTTCACCGACCTGCCGCTGTCGATCAAGCCGCACAACCTGCTGCCGATGCTCGCGGTCGCCCGCGACAACATCCCCCTCACCACCTACCTGGTGAAGGAGGTGCTGCAGTCGCAGGAGCACCGGATGGCGTCGCTGCGCGTCTTCTACCCCGACGCGGCCGACGGCGACTGGGAGCTGCTGACGGCGGGTCAGCGCGTGCAGGTCATCAAGAAGGGGCCGCGCGGCGGGGTCCTGCAGTTCGGCACCGAACTGGTGCACGCGGGCGACGGTTCGCTCGCGGCCCTGCTGGGCGCCTCGCCGGGGGCCTCCACGGCCGTCGACGTCATGTTCCGCCTCGTGCGCGAGTGCTTCCCGGCGCACGCGGAGAGGTGGACCCCCACGCTGCGCGAGATGGTCCCGTCCTACGGCACGAAGCTCTCGGACGACCTCGACCTGCTCGAGAAGACGTTCGCGCGCACCAACGACGCGCTGCACCTCACCGCCTGACACCTCACCGACTGGCGCGCGGGCCGGCGGCCCGCGCCGGCTCCGCGGCACGCGCCGGCTCCGCGGTGAGGGCCCGCTCCGCGTCGACGGCCGCGTCGACCAGCCGCACGAAGCCGTCGCTGACCCCGGCGACGACCTTGCGCGCGAAGGGCGCCCCGCTCGCCCGCACCTGCGCGAGGTCGCCCGCCTCGACCGCGCGCGGGTGCGGACCGCCGCCGGGCGGGAAGAACGTCATCGACGTCACGGCGTCCACGAGCCGCAGCCCCGGCGCGGCCGCGAGGACGCTGTGCGCGAACGCCTCGTCGGGCAGCAGCGTGGAGGCGAAGAACGCGCGCGTGCGCGCGTCCGTGGCCAGGAGCCGCGCCACGGCGCGGTGCGAGACCGTCATCCACAGGCTGCCCTTGCGGTAGGGCACGGGTGGGGTGCGGTGCCGCGCGTGGGCCAGCACCCACGTCCGGCCGCCGGCCTCCTGCACCAGCAGCGCACGGCGCACGGGCTCCGCGCGGGTGGCGCGGTGGGCGACGGCGAGCAGCGGCCGCAGCCGGTCCGCCCACGTCGGCAGCGCGTGCCAGCACATGCCGTGCCGGTCCTCGTAGCCGCGGGGGTCACGGCGCAGCAGCGCGTCATGGCCCTCGCGCCGCACGTGCGCCTCCCAGGCCGCCAGGTCGCGCACCGGGTGGTCCTGCCCCGAGACGACGACGGTGTGCCCCGGCCGCCAGCGCCGCTCGGCCTCGGCGAGCGCCTCGTGCACGGCGTCCAGCGTGGACGCCGTGCCCCAGCGGATCTGCGTGCGGCTCACGAGCAGCTCGGCGCCCGCGGCCGCGGCCGTCGCCGCGTCGAGGAACCCGGACCCCTGCGAGTGGCGGACCAGGACGTGCGCCCCCGGGGAGAGCTCCCGGACGCGGCGCACCGTGCGCAGCACGACCTCCGGGTCCACGTGGCAGAGGAGGACGTAGGCGAAGGCCGACCGGGGGTCGCCCCCCTTCCCGTCGTCGTCCTGCCCCTCGTCGTCCGGCTCGTCGTGCCCGCCGCCGCGGGTGCCCCGTCCGTGGTCCACCATCGCGCCAGCGTCCTCGCCCGTTGTGACCTCAACAACCGGGCAGCCGCGTCAGGGTGCGCCGGACGGGTGCGCCGCACAGGTGCGGGGCGGGTGCGGCGGCGCGGGAGGCGACGGTCAGGAGCGGGCGGCCGCGCCCCAGCCGTGCCAGCGCTCGACCTCCAGGACGACGCTCACGCGCTCGCGGTCCCGCGTCGAGTAGGCCGCCCCCGTGTAGTGCGTGGCGATCCGGTCGATGTCGGCGAGGTCGGGGTCGGGGCGGACCTCGACGACCCGGCCCTGCACGCTCACGTGGGTGTACCAGTCGCCCTCGGCGAGCGCCGTCAGCGAGACGCGCGGCTCGGACTCGAGGTGGCGCAGGCGGGCCCGGCCGGCGTCGAGGTTCAGCAGGACCCGCCCGTCGTCCTGGACCAGGTACCAGGTCGCGACCGTGACGGGGTGGCCGTCGGGGTGCACGGTCGCCATGACGGCCGGGTTCGGGCGCGCGAAGATCTCGGCGACGTCGGCGGGCAGCGGTGGGGTGGGCACGGGGCACCTCCG
>NZ_JAAALN010000187.1 GCF_009906795.1 Kineococcus siccus | reverse complement strand
ACGCCTTCAGCCGGATCGCGTCAGCAAGGGGCAGCACGAGGGTGACGTGGGCGAAGGTGTCGTCCTCGCAGACCTCGACGGTGAGTTCCCGGGTGGCTTCGGGTCGGCTGATGGTGACCGCGACGAAGCCCGGGGTGAGGTCGGTGATGAGCCGGTTGCAGCGCCGGGCCAACGCCTCGACGAGGACCCCGTCGAGCGCCCAGGAGATCGCCTGGTTCAGGAACCCGGCCAGCACCGCGGGCTGCTGCGCGGGGTCGATGACCGGGTCACCTTCGACCACGTTCAGGTCGATCACCCGGCCGTCCTCGTCGCGGACCTCGGTGATGGTGGCGACCCGCCGGCTCAGGCGGGCCGCGCGGCTGGTGATGGTCCGGGCCTGCTCGGCCGTGATGCGCCCCTCGGCGACGGCCTGCCACACCGGTTCGCGGTCGGTGGCGTCGTACCAGGCCGCCCACACCGTTGACAGGGCCGAGTCCAGACTGACGCCGGCCGCTTCGGCGAACTCCTGGGTGACCAGGTCGACCGCGGCGTGGACCAGGTTCGCGGGACGGCCCGTGACCGTCAGGCCCGCGCTCCGCAGGCTCACCAGGTCCGGGTGCTCAGACCCGCTGAGTTCCCGCACCCGCTCCGCCAACCCCAGCACCAGGTCCGCCGAGGCCGCGTCCGCGGCCCGCTTCAGGCGTTCCACCGAACCCCGCGATACGGCGCGAACCGCCGCGGCCGTGAGGGTGGGGGCCGAGGTCATGTTCTCATCGTACAGTTGTTCGAACGTCGAGGTCAAGAGTCAACCCGTTGCAACGCAACGTGATTGCGGTTCATGCGAGGCAGGACGGACCGTCAGGAGTTCCCACTCCCACGCGGCTGCGAGGACGAGGCCGACCGCCCCGGCCGCGGACGCCCGCACCGAGCTGGCGGGTGTGCATGGCGAAGCCCCTCCGACGTCGCCGTCACCGGCGCACCGGCTGGGCGGGTCCTCCGCGACGTGCCGACGGCCCGGGAGATGAGCCAGGGCAGGCCGACTACACCCAGGGGGCCCCGGGCACCAGACCCGCCCCGACGGCTGCGGCGTGCGCGACCAGCAGGGCGTCCTGGACGGCGCAGCCCCGCGCGCGGGCGAGGACCAGGACGTCCTCGAACTCCGGCATCGCCTGCACGACGACCCCGGCGCGGTGGCCGACCTTGACGCGGACCGCGTGCCCGTCGACCTCGACGGCGCGGTGCGCGCGGTCCAGGACGTCGCGGGTCACGGGGCTGCGCCGCACCCCCAGCGTGCTGGTGTGCCGCAGCACCACGGCGGACAGCGCGTCGGCGCAGCCGGGCGCGGCGAGGACCTCCAGCACGTGCCCGGGACGGCCCTTCTTCATGAGCACCGGCGTCAGCCACGCGTCCAGCGCGCCCGCGGACAGCAGCTCCCGCAGCACCTCCGGCCACACGCGCGGGTCGAGGTCGTCGACGGTGGCGGCGAGCAGGACGGCGTCCTGCCCCGGGACCGCCTCGTGAACCTCGCCCTCGACGCTCCGGCCCACCACGACGCGCACGACGTTGGCCCGCTCGGCCGGGTCCCGCGTGCCCGCCCCGGCGCCCGAGCCCTCCACGACGAGGCGCGGCAGCGGCACCGGCCCGTGCGCCAGGGTCGTCACGAGGGCCATCCCCGTCGGGGTGGCGAGCTCGCCGGTGCCGCCCGCGAAGACCTCCCAGCCGCGCGACAGCTCGACGACGGCCGGTGGCGGGACGGGCAGGGTGCCGTGCGCGGCCCGGACGGTGCCCGAGCCGACGGCGACGGGCGAGGCAAGGAGCTCCTCGACGCCCAGGTCGACCAGCGCGGCGCACACGCCGACGACGTCCGCGATCGAGTCGAGCGAGCCCACCTCGTGGAAGTGCACGTCCTCGGCCGGGATGCCGTGGACGCGCCCCTCGGCCTCGGCGAGGCGGGCGAACACCGCGAGCGCCCGCTCGCGCACCCCGGCGTCGAGGTCGGCGGCGACCAGCCGGTCGCGGAGGCCGGACCAGTGGCGGTGCGGGGAGTCGGCCTCGAGGACGTCGACGTCGAGCTTGAGGGCCCGCAGCCCCGCCCGCGTGACGGTGGACGTCCGCAGCGCGACGGCCCCCGAGACGACCGCGTCCACGGCCGCCCGGACCCGCCCGAGGTCCGCGCCGGCGTCGATCAGGGCGCCGAGCAGCATGTCGCCCGCGACCCCCGCACCGGCGTCGATCCAGGCGAGGCGACGGGTGGCGGGGCTGACGTCGCGGTGGGTCACGACCGTCATCGAAGCGCACGGCGGGCGGACGGGTCACGGCGGGCGGCGAACGGGTGACCGGCGCACCGGGACCGCCCCCGGCGGCGGCAGGCTGGGCGGATGCGCCTCGGATCCAGCATCTTCCTCATCGCCGTCGGGGCGATCCTCGCCTTCGCGGTCAGCCTCCGCGTCTCCGGGGTCGACCTGCAGGTCGTCGGCTACGTCCTGCTGGCCGTGGGCGTGCTGGGGATCGTGCTCGAGTTCGTGCTCTTCGCGCCGCGCCGCCGCACGACCACGACGGTCCGCACGGCGCCGCCGACCGTCGTGGAGCGCACCACCCGCGACCGCTAGGACCCCCGGGCCCTCAGCCGATGTCCGGTGGGTCGACGCGGACCCGCACCGGCGGCAGCTTGCGCACGCTGCGGCCGGCGACGAGGTCGCGCACCGCGGCCGTGAGCGCGGGCCCCTCCGCGAGGGGCACCGCGACGAGCGTGCGCACGAGCTCCGCGCCGCCGCGCGCCGCGACCGGGACGGGCCCGAGCACGCGCGCGGACGGCGGGGAGCGCAGGTCGGCGACGGCCGTGCGGACGTCGGCGTCGGCGCCGATGAACCCCGCCATGCGCGCCGACGGCGGCAGCCCCAGCTCGGCGCGGGCGGCGAGCTCGCGCTCGGCGAAGGTCGGCGGGTCCCAGCGCACGAGGGCCTGCACGGCCGCGGCCTGCGGGTCGGCGACCACGACGACGGTCCCGCCCTCGCGGGCGCTGCGCACGAGCGAGGCGGCGGTGATCCAGCGCCGCAGCGCCTCCTCCTGCGCGCGCAGGTCGGGGCGCCCGAGCAGAGCCCAGCCGTCCAGGAGCAGCGCGGCCGCGTAGCCGCCCGGGGCGACCGGCTCGGCACCGGGCGTGCAGACGACCAGCGCCGGCTCGGCGGCCACGGCGTCCAGCACGCGCGGGCCGCCGGACGTGCGGACGCCGACACCCGGGAAGGCCCGGCCCAGCTCCTCGGCCGTGCGGTGCGCGCCCGTGACCAGGGCGCGGAAGCGGTCGTCGCCGCACACGGGGCACGCCCAGCCCGTCGCGAGCCGCCCGCACCAGCGGCAGCTCGCGGTCTCCGACCGGCCCGGGACGGCCAGGGGCCCGGCGCACGCGGTGCAGCGCGCGGGTTCCCGGCAGCGCTGGCACGCGAGCACCGGGACGTAGCCCGTGCGCGGCACCTGCACCAGCACGGGCCCCCGCTGCAGCGCCTCGCGCACCACGCGCCAGCCGTCGCTGGGCAGCCGGGCCGCCGCCGCGAGCGGGTCCTGGGCCGCGGGACCCGACGTGCCCGCCACGGTGACGCGCGGCATCCGGGCCCGCACGGCG
This sequence comes from Kineococcus siccus, assembly GCF_009906795.1. Taxonomy (GTDB): domain Bacteria; phylum Actinomycetota; class Actinomycetes; order Actinomycetales; family Kineococcaceae; genus Kineococcus; species Kineococcus siccus. The sequence goes on along the minus strand of NZ_JAAALN010000187.1, from coordinate 4,952 downwards.
TCGCGCGAGGCGACGACGGCGCGCGCCCAGCCCGTCTCCAGCAGCAGCTGCCCCTCGGCCGTGCGCGTGGTGCCCAGCAGGAGCGCGGCGGCGTCGTCCTGCTCGGCGCGCAGGACCGCGACCTCCCGCGCGTGCGGGTACGGCGCGCGCTGCTCGGCGTGGGAGTCGTCGCCGTCGTCGAGGACCGCGACCAGCCCGAGGCCCGGCACGGGGGCCAGCGCGGCCGCCCGGGTCCCGGCGACCACGCGGGCCCGCCCCGTGAGCGCCCGCAGGAACGCGGTGTAGCGGGCCGCGGGCCCGGCGTCGGCCTCCAGCCGCACGTGGGTGCCCGGGGGCAGCCGGCGGGTCAGGGCCGCGTCGAGCCGGTCGAGGTCGCGGTGGTCGGGCACCACCAGCAGCGCGCTGCGCCCGGACGCCAGGCACGCCCGCGCCGCGACGGCGAGCAGCTCGACGGGGTCGGTGCCGGGGGCGGACGTCGCGACGGCGCGCGGCGACGACCCCGCGGCCGTGTGCTGCAGGAAGGCCCGGCCCGCGGTGTGCAGCTCCCAGCCGGCGAGGTCGTCGCCCAGCGCGACGGCGGGCCGCTGCCCCGGTGGGTCGGTCGCGAGGACCCCCGTCTCGGCCCCCGCGTGCCGGCCGGGCACGGCGAGGCGGACGACGTCGGCCAGGGTGCCCGCGTAGCGCGCCGCGACCCGGCCCGCCAGCTCCAGCACCTGGGGGGTCAGGACCTCGACGTCGGAGACCACGCGGCGCAGCCGGGCCAGGCGGCCCGGGTGCTCGCTCGCGGCGAGGCGCTCCAGGACGAAGCCCTCGACGTCGCTGCCCGCGAACGGCACCCGCACCAGGGTCCCGGGCTGGGCGGCCGCGGCCATCGAGGCGGGCACGAGGTAGTCGAAGGGCCGGTCCAGGTGCGGCAGCGGCACCGTGACCAGCACCCGCGCCACGGGATCGTGCTCCGCGACGTCCTCGACGGGCTTGCGGGGCCGGCGCGCCGCCGCCCCCGCCGCCTTCCGGACGCGCGCCGGGGCGGGCAGCCCGTCGAGCGTCGGGGGCGCCTCGCTCAGGAGCCCGCGACGGACCGCAGGGCCTCGACGCGGTCGGTCCGCTCCCACGTGAAGTCGGGCAGCTCGCGGCCGAAGTGGCCGTAGGCGGAGGTCTGGGCGTAGATCGGGCGCAGCAGGTCGAGGTCGCGCACGATCGCGGCGGGACGCAGGTCGAAGACGTCGCGGATCGCGGCCTCGATGCGCACCCGGTCGACGGTCTCGGTGCCGAACGTCTCGACGTAGAGCCCGACGGGCTGCGCCTTGCCGATGGCGTAGGCGACCTGGACCTCGCAGCGGCCCGCGAGGCCGGCGGCGACGACGTTCTTGGCGACCCAGCGCATGGCGTAGGCGGCGGAGCGGTCCACCTTCGAGGGGTCCTTGCCCGAGAAGGCCCCGCCGCCGTGGCGCGCCATGCCGCCGTAGGTGTCGACGATGATCTTGCGGCCGGTCAGGCCCGCGTCGCCCATCGGGCCGCCGATCTCGAAGCGGCCCGTGGGGTTCACGAGCAGCCGGATGTCGGAGGTGTCGAGGTCGAGGCCCTCCAGCACGGGCTCGATGACGTGGCGGCGCACGTCGGGCGTCAGCGTCCGGACCAGGTCGACGTCGGGCTCGTGCTGCGTGGACAGCACGACGGTGTCCAGCCGCACGGGGCGGTCGCCGTCGTAGCCGATGGTGACCTGGGTCTTGCCGTCGGGGCGCAGGTAGGGGACCTCGCCCTTCTTGCGCGCCTCGGACAGGCGCTGGGAGAGCCGGTGCGCCAGGTGGATCGGCAGCGGCATGAGCTCGGGGGTGTCGGTGCAGGCGTAGCCGAACATGAGGCCCTGGTCGCCCGCCCCCTGCAGGTCCAGCGGGTCGCCCGCGTGCCCGGCCTGGCGGTTCTCCCACGCGGAGTCCACGCCCTGGGCGATGTCGGGCGACTGCGAGCCGATGGACACCTCGACGCCGCACGTCGTGCCGTCGAAGCCCTTGGCCGAGGAGTCGTAGCCGATGCCCAGCAGCGTCTCGCGCACGATCGTGGGGATGTCGGCGTAGGCCTCGGTGGTCACCTCGCCCGCGACGTGCACGAGCCCGGTCGTCACCATCGTCTCCACCGCGACGCGGCTGCGCGGGTCCTGGCGCAGCAGCGCGTCGAGGACGCCGTCGGAGATCTGGTCGCAGATCTTGTCCGGGTGCCCTTCCGTGACCGACTCGGACGTGAACAGGCGCAGCGGGGAGGTCACGGGGCTCCAGTCTCGGGGTGCGGCAGGACGGCGGTCGCCAGCATAGGCACCACGGCGTCCCACACCACGTCGGCGACGACGTCCTTCGCGGCCTCGGGCACGACGCGCTCGCCGCCGTCGGCGCCCAGGATCGTCACGGCGTTGGTGGGCGTGGCGAAGCCCCTGGTCTCCCCCACCTCGTTGAGCACCAGCAGGTCGCAGCCCTTGCGGGCCAGCTTGGCCCGGCCGAGCTCGAGGACGCTGCCGCTCGCGTCGCCCGTCTCGGCCGCGAAGCCGACGAGCAGCGGGGTCGCGCCGGAGCGGTCCGCGACGAGCTCGGCCAGGACGTCGGGGTTGCGCTGCAGCACGACGACGGGGTCCTGCCCCGGGTCGTCGGTCTTCTTGATCTTGGCGTCGGCGCGGGTGGCGGGCCGGAAGTCGGCCACCGCGGCGGCCATGACCACGACGTCGGCGCCGGCCGCGTGCGCGTGCACGGCGTCGCGCAGCTGCCGCGCCGTGCCGACGGCGACGACCTCGACCGCGGCTGGCGGCGGGACGTCGAGGTGCGCGGCCACGAGCACGACGCGCGCACCGCGGGCCGCGGCCGCCGCCGCGAGCGCGACGCCCTGCCGGCCGGAGGAGCGGTTGCCCAGAAAGCGCACGGGGTCCAGCGGCTCGCGGGTGCCGCCGGCCGAGACGACCACCGTGCGGCCCTCGAGGTCGCGCCCGCGCGAGCCACCCGCGAGCAGGCGGCGGCACGCGGCGGCGATGTCCGCGGGCTCGGGCAGGCGGCCCGGCCCGGAGTCGGCTCCCGTCAGCCGGCCCGAGGCCGGGTCGAGCACCGTCACGCCCCGCGAGCGCAGCAGCGCGACGTTGTCCTGCGTCGCGGGGTGCAGCCACATCTCGGTGTGCATCGCGGGCACCAGCAGCACGGGGCACGTCGCCGTGAGCAGGACGTTGGTCAGCAGGTCGTCGGCGAGGCCGTGCGCGGCGCGGGCCAGCAGGTCCGCCGTCGCCGGGGCGACCACGACGAGGTCGGCGTGGCGGCCGAGGCGCACGTGCGGCACGTCGACGGCGCCGGACCACACGTCGGTCGCGACGGGGTGGCCCGAGAGGGCCTCCCACGTCGCGCGCCCGACGAAGTGCTCCGACGCCGCGGTCGGCACGACGGTGACGTCGTGCCCGGTCTCCGCGAGCTCGCGCAGCAGCAGCGCCGCCTTGTAGGCGGCGATGCCCCCGGCGACGCCGAGGACGACCCGCGGGCGGTCAGCGGCGGCCTCGGCGGTGCTCACAGGACGCGGTTCACTGCTCGAGGGGCTCCGAGGTCAGGAGCCCGGAGTTGATCTCGCGCAGGGAGACGGACAGCGCCTTCTCCTGCACGTGGGTCTCCACGAGCGGGCCGACGTACTCCAGCAGGCCCTCGCCGAGCTGGGAGTAGTAGGCGTTGATCTGGCGGGCGCGCTTGGCCGCGTAGATGACCAGCGCGTACTTGGAGTCGCTGGCGTTGGCGAGCAGCTCGTCGATGGGCGGGTTGGTGATGCCCTCGGGCGCTGCGACTGTTCCAGCCACGGTGGCTCCTCGGTGTCGGGGGTGGGTCCGCGTCGTGCGGGTGCTGCGCGAGCCCGCCGGGGCGCCGGACGGCGCTCAGGCGACGGGCAGACCCATCCAGTGTACGAGCTCGTCGGTCGCCCGCCGGACGTCGTCGTTGACGATGGTCACGTCGAACTCGTCCTCGGCCGCCAGCTCGTCGCGCGCGGTGGCCAGGCGCCGCTCGCGCTCCTGCTCGGACTCGGTGCCGCGGCCGACGAGGCGGCGGACCAGCTCCTCCCAGCTGGGCGGGGCGAGGAAGACGAAGCCCGCGTTGGGCATGGCCTCGCGGACCTGCCGGGCGCCGGCGAGGTCGATCTCCAGCAGGGCGGCCCGGCCCTCGGCGACGACGGCCTCGACGGGCCCGCGGGGCGTGCCGTAGCGGTGCCGGCCGTGCACGCGGGCCCACTCCAGGAGCTCGCCGCGCTCGACGAGGGCGTCGAAGGCCTCCTCGGTGAGGAAGTGGTAGTGCACGCCGTCGACCTCGCCGGGACGCTGCGCGCGCGTCGTCACCGACACGGAGATCCAGATGTCCGGGTAGCGGGCCCGCAGGTCGGCCGAGACCGTGCCCTTGCCCACGGCGGTCGGGCCGGCCAGCACGGTGAGGCGGGACGGCATCGTCGCCGGTGGGGTGGGCACCCCGGGCGTGGCGGAGCTCAGGACGCGCTCCCGTTCGCCGTGGCCGCCGTCCGCGCGGAGCCGAAGCGGTCGACGAGCGCCGCGATCTGGTGGGCGCCGAGGCCGCGGACGCGCCGCGACTCGGAGATACCGATCTCCGCCATGATCTGCTTCGCGCGCACCTTGCCCACGTTGGGCAGCGACTCCAGCAGCGCCGAGACCTTCATCTTCCCGAGCACCTCGTTCTCCTGCCCGTCGCGGATGACCTCCTCGAGGCTGCCGCCGGCGTACTTGAGGCGGTTCTTGACCTCGGCACGCTCCCGCCGGGCGGCGGCCGCCTTCTCCAGGGCGGCGGCGCGCTGTTCGGCGGTCAGGGGAGGCAGAGCCACGGTGTCACCTCGGGTGGGTCCTTCACGGGCAGCGGGACGGGCGTCGGGGCGCGTCAGGTGGAGAGGGTGTGGCGGCAACCTAGCGACACCGCGACGGGACGGGCAACGGTGGGGGG
>NZ_JAAALN010000186.1 GCF_009906795.1 Kineococcus siccus | reverse complement strand
GGGCGGGACTCGTGGTCCGGCCGGTGGTGGGGCGCGGGAGCGGCATGCGGGAGGTCACCTCGTGCAGAAGGTCGGGGAGTCCAGGACGAGGGCCACGAGGTACTGCAGGTTCTCCTGCACCCAGCGGTCCCCCGGGCCCAGCGGGGTGCCGGCGCCGCGGCCGGTGTACTGCAGCAGCGCGGCGCGCTCCTCGGCGCCCAGCGGGGAGCCGATCAGGCGCAGCGCGAGCGCGTCGACGAGGCCGCCCCACGTGGAGGGGACCGCGTCGAGCAGCTGGGTGGCCGGCACGAACCGGAGCTCCTTGGGGTACCACCCGCCGGCGAAGTCCATGTGCCGGTTCCAGCGCAGCAGGGTCCCGCTGGGGGAGGCCCAGGCGGCGGCGACGTCGGGGTAGCCGTTGGGTGCGCCCCAGGCCATGGGGGCGTGGCCCGCGTCCAGCGCGTGCCAGAACAGCTTGACGATGCCGGCCGTGCCCGCGGGCTCCATGCCGGTGCCGAGCGTGCGCAGCGTCGCCACGAAGTCCTCCTGCGGCGTGCGGACCTTGGCCCCCGCCGACGCCGCGAACTCCGGCGAGGTGAACAGCACGCGCAGGACGGGGACGACCTGGGCGCCCGTGGAGCGCCAGACCTGCGCCATCCGGTCGACCAGCGAGGCGGGCGGGTCGTCGGAGACGAAGCGCACGGCGAGGCGGCGGCTCACGCGGGCCGCGGTCGCGGGGTGCACGGCGAGCCAGCGCAGGTAGGCCTCGATCCAGCGGAAGCCGTCCGCCGGGGCGTGCGCGGGGTAGCCGAAGCCGAAGACGGTGCCGCCGCCGCCGTCGTGGCGCGCGGGGTCGAACACCGACGCGCCGGAGTCGCTGATCCGCAGGCCCGTCAGCAGCCGCGCCCCCGTCTTGACGTCGGCCTCGGTGAACCCCGCGTCGACGCCGACCGTGTGCAGCTCGAGGAGCTCGCGGGCGTAGTTCTCGTTCGGCGCCCCGGCCCGGGAGCTCGTGTTGTCGAGGAAGGAAAGCATGGCCGGGTTGCGCGCGGAGTCGACCAGCATGTCGGCGAACGAGCCGAACGCGTGCCGGCGGATCACGGTGCGGTCGTAGTCCTGCCGGCTGGCCCAGACGTCCGAGCTGGGGCACGCGACGTGCAGGAGGTTGTTGAAGACGTCGACGACGACCTCGAACAGCTGGCGGCGCGACCAGATCTGGCGGGCCAGCGTGAGGCGGCCCACGTCGAACATGAGGTTCCACTCCACGGCGGGGTAGCCGCCGCGGTAGACGTCCTCCGCCGAGCGCTGGTAGCCGGGGAAGCGCCGCACGAACTCGTCGACCGCGCGGTCGTCGATCGCGCCGGGGTTGAGCTGGGCGTCCAGCCAGCCGCGCGTGCCCAGGCGCGCGATCTCCGCGCGCGACTCGGGCGTCGGGCCGTACGTGGCGCGGCGGAGCAGGTGCAGCTGGGCGGCGTCGTCGCTCGGGACCAGGCGGGACGCGGGCGCCACGGAACGGCGGGCACGGCTCACCACGGGAGCGTCGGACAGGCGGGGCACGGGCACGAACAGAGGTTCGGCCGACGATCTCGAAAGCTTGAGCCGTCCGGGTGAGGGGCTCGCCGGCCGCGTCAGCCGGGGGGCAGCGCCACGTACAGCCGGACGCTGAAGGCCCGCTCGTCGTGGGCCGAGACCAGGCGGTAGCCGTCGGCGAGCAGCTCGGCCTTGCGCTTGTCGCCCGCGCTCGCGGTCACGACGGGGCCCGGGCCGCCGATGACCCAGACGCGCCGCACGCCGGCCATCGCGGCCGTCAGGTCGTCGGGGGAGCGCTCGATGCCGACGAGCGTCGCCGACTCCGCCGCCGAGCGGGCCAGCGCGACGTCGCGGACGCCCGCGAACGCGGCCGGGTAGAGCTGGTTGATGACGCGGTAGCGGTAGTCGCCGTCGGGCAGGAAGAGGACGGCGTCGCCCGGCTGCTTCTCGCGCGCGACGTAGGCCGCCGTCGCGCGCATGTTCTCGCCGTGCCCGATGACCGGGCTGCGGAAGACGAACTGCATCGGCAGGCCGGTGCCCGCCATCAGCGCGACGAGCAGGCCGGCGGCGACGACGGGCAGGTGCGCGAGCCGGCGGCGCCCCCGCCACGCCACGGGCACGGCGACCGTGGCGACCGCGGCCAGCAGCAGGCACGTGCCCGGCGCGACGAACACGAGGTAGCGCGTGGTCCAGAACGGCCGGACCTGCGACACGGCCCACAGCAGGGGCACCGGCACGACGCCCCACAGGACGCCGAGCAGGACGAGGCGCCGGGCGCGCGCGACGGCGACCGCGACGACCGCGGCGACCCCGGCCACGACGGCGCCCGCGGGGGAGCCCAGCGCGAACGTCGCGTGCTCGAGCAGCTCGGCGGGTTCCGGCGGCAGCAGGAACGCCACCTGGGCCTGCTGCGTGCTCTGCGCCCACAGCAGCGGCAGGCACAGCAGGCCGCCGGCGGCCGCGGCCAGGACGCCGGGCCGGCGGTGGCGGGCGGGCCCCGTGAGGACCCAGCCGGCGTGGCCGAGCACCACGAGCAGCGCCACGGTGTTGGTCGCGACGATCGCGGGCAGCGACAGCGCGTAGGCGAGCCACCAGCCCCGCGCCGCGCGCGGCGAGCGGGCGGCGCCGGTGCTCGCGCGCAGCAGCAGGTAGGTCGAAGCCGTGACCAGCAGCGCGGCGACGGCGTAGGGGCGGGCCTCCTGCGCGTAGCGGCTGACGAACGGCATCGACACCCACAGCAGCGCCGCGCTCGCCCCGGCGAGCCGGCCGGTGCGCCCGCCGCCCGCCGCGCGGCGGGCGGTGCCGTACAGCAGCGGCCCCGTCAGCGCCGCGGCGACCACCGAGATGCCGCGGACCTCGGTGATGTCGACGTCGCGGCCGAACAGCGCGTGCGCGAGGAGGTAGAAGGGGGCGTGGACGAGGTCGACCGTCTGGACGAGCTCCCAGATCTCCCGGTAGCTGCGCGAGGCCACCGCGATCGTGACGGCCTCGTCGCGCCACGGGCTGGGCGTGGCCAGGCGCCACGAGAAGACGAGCAGCCCGAGGGCGGCGGCCGCGACGCCGGCCAGCCGGTCGAGGCGCGCACCGCGCGCGGGCGCGGCCGGGCCGGGCGTGCGCTCAGAGCCGCGCCGGGCCGGGGGCACCCGCTCGGCCGAGCGGCGCTCGACGGAGGGCTGCCCCCCGGACCCGGGGGCGGACCGTGTGCTCGACAGGACGACTCCGGCGCTCAGACGGGCAGGCGCCGGAACACCGGCGCGGGGACGTGGCGCAGGACGGACATCACGTACCGCATGGGCTCGGGAGCCCACACCGTCTCCTTGCCGGAGCGCACGGCGTCCACGGTCACCTCGGCCACTCGTTCGGCGGACACGGACAGCGGGGCGGCCTTCAGCCCCTGCGTCATCTTGGTGGTGACGAAGCCGGGCCGCACGACGACGACGCGCACCCCGGCCGGGCGCAGCGCCTCGCGCAGCCCCGTGAAGAAGGCGTCGAAGCCCGCCTTCGTCGAGCCGTACACGAAGTTGGACCGCCGCGGGCGCTCGCCGGCGACGGAGGACAGCGCCACGAGCACGCCGTGGCCCTGGCCGCGCAGCCGCTGCGCGAGCCGCACGCCGAGCGCCACGGGGGCCGTGTAGTTCACGGTCGCGATCTCGGCGGCCGCGTCCGGGTCCTGCCACAGCTGCTCGGCGTCCCCCAGCAGCCCGAAGGCCAGGACGGTCACGTCGACGTCGCCGTGGGCGAACGCCTCCTCGAGCACGCGCTCGTGGCCGGGGAGGTCGGTGGCCTCGAAGTCGACCGTGCGCACCTCGTGACCGCGTCCGTGCAGCCGGGTCACGGCCGCGTCGCGCCGCGGGCCGGGGCGGGCCGCGAGCGTCACCTGCAGCGACCGCGCCGGGCTCAGGCGCTCCACGACGGCCAGCCCGATGTCGGACGTGCCGCCGAGCAGCAGCACGGAGCGGGGGTTGCCGAGGGCATCGATCACAGCGGGACTCTCCTGGCGGTCGGACGTCGGGCGGCGGTCCGGGGCGGGACCGGCGCGGACCGCGTGCCGGTGCTCGGCCCGCACGATCGCGCTCACGTCCCGGTCGGGGCGGGTCCTGGACCCGCCCAACCGCTGATCGACCCTAGCAACGCCCCGCGCGCCCGCCCGCCGGTGCGGCCCCCCGGCGTGCGCGGATCCTGTGCAGACCTCCGCGCCGGGAAGCGCGCGGTCAGCGGGCTCCGGGGCGGGCCTCCCACGCCGAGGCGACGATGTCGTGCAGGTCCCTGCGCGCCGACCAGCCGAGGGTGTCGCGGATGCGGCTGACGTCGGCGACGAGCTGCGGCGGGTCGCCCGCCCGGCGCCCGCGGACCTCGGGCTCGACGTCGACGCCGGTGACGGCGCGGATCTCGGCGAGGACCTGCAGGACGGAGGCGCCCACGCCCGTGCCGACGTTGAAGACGTCGAAGGGGCGCTCGTCGGCCTCGAGGTGGTCCAGCGCCGCGAGGTGCGCCGCCGCCAGGTCGTGCACGTGGACGTAGTCGCGGACCGCGCTGCCGTCGGGCGTGTCGTAGTCGTCGCCGAACACGACGGGCGCGCGGCCCTCGGCCAGCGCCGCGAAGACGATGGGGATGAGGTTCATCACGGCCGTGTCGCCCAGGTCGGGCCAGCCGGCGCCCGCGACGTTGAAGTAGCGCAGGTTCGCGGCGCGCAGGCCCCAGGCGCGGCCCGCGGCGCGCGTCATCCACTCGCCGACCAGCTTCGTCTGGCCGTAGGGGTTGATGGGTTCCGCGGGCCCGTCCTCGCGCACGACGGCCGTGGCGGGCGCGCCGTAGGTCGCGGCGGAGGAGGAGAACACGAGCTTGCCGACCCCGCCGTCCTCCATGGCCTGCAGCAGGTTCGCCGTCCCGCCGACGTTCTGGTGCCAGTACCGGGCCGGCTTGGCCACCGACTCCCCGACCTGCTTGCGGGCGGCGAAGTGCACCACGGCGCTCACGTCGTGCGCCGCGATGGCGGAGCCCAGCAGCGCGGGGGCCGCGTCGCTCGCGAGGTCCACCTCGACCACCGTGGCCCCGCCGATCCGGTCGGCGACGCCGTTGCTCATGTCGTCCACGACGACGACCTGCTCCCCCCGCTCCTGCAGGAGCCGCACCACGTGCGAGCCGATGTACCCCGCGCCACCCGTCACCAGAACGCTCATGGCCGCGAGCGTAGTTGCCCCGCCGCGGGGGGCCGGCTGGCTAGGGTCGGTGCGTGCACCGGCTCACCAACCGCGTCCAGCCCTACGCGTGGGGTTCGACGACCGCCCTCGCCGAGTTCCTCGGGCAGGCGAGCGACGGCTCGCCGCAGGCCGAGCTGTGGATCGGGGCGCACCCCTCGGCGCCGTCCGCGCTCGTGCCGACGGGGCAGGGGCTGGACGAGCTCGTCGCGGCCGACCCCGAGGGCGTGCTGGGGGCGCAGCGGACCTCCGATCGGCTGCCGTTCCTGCTCAAGGTGCTGAGCGCGGCCGCCCCGCTGTCGCTGCAGGTGCACCCCGACCGCGAGCGCGCGGCCCGCCGGTTCGCCGAGGAGGAGGCCGCCGGCACCCCCGTCGACGCCCCGCACCGCCTCTACCGCGACACCGAGCACAAGCCCGAGCTGCTGTACGCCCTGGAGCCGTTCGCGGCGATGGCCGGCTTCCGGGAGCCGGCCGCGGCGCGGGAGCTGCTCGCGGGCCTGGCGCTGCCGGCCCTGCCCCCGGAGGCCGCGGACCTCCTCGCGGCGCTGCTCGACGACCTGGCCGGGGCCGATCCCGCCGCCGCCCTGCGCGCCGCGACGCGGCGGGCGCTCACCGCGCCGGCGGCCGGCGTCGCCGCGCTCGTCGAGGCCGTCGCGACCGCCTGCGAGGCCCTCGACGACCCGTCCGCCGCGTGCGCCGTGCAGCTCGCGGGGCACTACCCGGGCGACCCGGGCGTCCTCGTGTCCCTGCTGCTGAACCAGGTCCGCCTGGCGCCCGGCGAGGCGCTGTACCTGCCGGCCGGCAACGTGCACGCGTACCTGTCGGGCACGGGCGTGGAGCTCATGGCGAGCTCCGACAACGTCCTGCGCGGCGGGCTGACGCCCAAGCACGTCGACGTCGCGGAACTCCTCGAGGTCGTGGACTTCCGCGTCCTGCCCGTGCCCCTGCTCGCACCGCGGCCGGTCGGCGAGGACGAGCTCGTCTTCGCCCCCGACGTCGACGACTTCGCGCTCACCGTGCTGCGCGTGGGCCGGCCCACGACGTGGGAGCGCCGCGTCCCCCGGGCGCTGCTGGGCCTGGAGGGCGAGGTCACCGTCACCTCCACCGCGGGGGAGCTGACCCTGGTGCGGGGCCAGTCGGCGTTCGTCACGGCGGCCGAGCACCCGCTGACGATCGCGGGGGACGGCCGGATCGCCTGCGCCGCACCCGGAGAGCGCTGACGTGGCGCGCCGCGCAGTGCTCTTCCACGGCACGGGCGCGAACCCCGACGTGGCCTGGTACCCGTGGCTCGCGGCGCGGTTGCGCGCCCGCGGGCACGAGGTGGAGGTGCCGCACCTGCCGACGCTGAACGTCGAGCCGGTGGCGACGCTGCTGCCGCGCGTCCTCGCGGCGCACCGCTTCGACGCCGACACCGTCCTGGTGGGCCACTCCGGCGGGGCGGCGTTCCTGCTGGCCCTGCTCGAGCACCTCGACGCGCCCGTCGCGCAGGCCGTCCTCGTGGCCGGGTACTCCACCCCGCCGAACGACGCCGAGGAACCCGTCCTGCAGGAGCGCTACGACTGGGCGCGGATCCGGCGCGCCGCCGCGGACCTCGTCTTCGTGAACTCCGTCGACGACCCGTACGGCTGCGACGCCGAGCAGGGCCGCGTCCTCCTGCACCACCTGGGCGGCACCCAGGTCGTCCGGCCGCGCGGGCACTTCGGCGACGCCGACGACCCGTGCGAGGAGTTCCCGCTGCTGGAGCGCCTGGTCCTCTGACCCGTTCCCCGACCCTCAGCCCGGGAGGGTGCAGGTGGTGACGGCGCGGCCGTCGTCCTCGACGTCTCCGGCGTAGGCCTCGGCGTCGAGCACGGGCTCGTAGCCCAGGTCGGCGCGGGCCGTGGTGAGGTCCCAGCGCTGGCGGGTGTTGGCCGAGACGCCCGGGTAGACGCCGAAGGCGACGTCCGCCGCGAGGGCCCGCACCACCAGCTGGCGCAGGTCCGCCGGGCCGAGCCAGCCCGTGAGCTGGCTCGACTGCGTCGGGCGCTCGACGGTCGCACCGAGCCGCAGGCCGATCGCGGAGGGGCCGCCGCGCACGGCGTGCACCCCGGCGAGCGCCTCGTCGAACGCCTTCGTCGCGCCGTAGGGGCAGCAGGGCGCGGGCGCCCACGACGCCTCGACGGGGAAGCGGCCGGCGGACTCGTGGCGGCCCATGGCGTGCACCGAGCTGGCGAAGACGACGCGCCGGACGCCCTGCTCCCGGGCCGCGCCCAGCAGGGCCGCGAAGCCGTCCACGTTCGGGCCCTCGAGCTCGTCCCACTCCGCGCCGGGCCGCGGGTCGCCGGCCAGGTGCACCACGGCGTCGATCCCGGACAGCGCGCGCCGCAGCAGGTCCCGGTCGGTCAGCTCTCCCGTGACCACCTCGGCGCCGGGCGGCGCGTCGGCCGCCACGCGGTCCAGCAGTCGCAGCGCCACGCCGTCCAGGCCGGGCAGCAGCTGCTGCCCGACGCTGCCCGCCGCACCCGTCACCAGCACCCGTCGCGCGTCCACGCGCCCATGCTGGCGCGGCGGGGGCGGAGTCGCCCGTCAGGCCGGCTGCACCTGCGTGACCCGCTCGGTGGCGCGCACGTGCTCGTCGAGGACCGCGAGCTCGGGCACGAGGACGACCGAGCCCGCGCGCACCCACGCGGCCAGGGCCGAGGTGACCACGTCGGCCGGGCCGGCCGCGGTGAGCAGCCGCACGCCGATGCTCCACGCCGCCCCGGCCGCGAGCGCGCCGACGAGCAGGTCGGCGTGCGCGACGGTCCTCCCGCCGGCCACGAGCGCGGGGTCACCCGGCTGCGGCGGCGCGAGCGGGGAGTGGTGGTCGCCGTAGCCGGTGATGGTGCGCGCGTAGTCCAGGACGCCGTCGGGCAGCTCGGCGCCGAAGTCGCGGGCCAGCGGCGCGAGGCTGACCGCGACGGTGTCCGTCCCCGCTGAGGCGCTGCGCCGCAGCACGTCCGGGGCCGCGGCCACGAGCACGTCGACGGCGGGCAGCTCGGCCGCCTCGTCCACCAGGAGCACCCCCGCCCCGGTGGACCACACCGCGAGCTGGAGCACGAGGGTCCGCCAGTGCGTCGGCAGGGCGAGCCCGACCCGCGCGCCGGGGCCGACGTCGAACTCCTCCTCGAGGAGGTTGGCGGTCTTCGCCACCCAGGTGGAGAGCACGCGCGCGGACAGCTCGACGCGCTCGCCGCTGCGGGCGTGGTCGGCCGCGTACCAGGTGAGCCGGGGCGTGCCCGGGTCGTCCGCGGTCAGCCGCTGCAGGAGCGCGGGCACGGACGCGGGGACACCGGGCGGCAGGGACACGCGGGACACCGTACGGGCGGGGGACGGCGTCGGCCCGACCCACTAGCGTCCCGTC
>NZ_JAAALN010000185.1 GCF_009906795.1 Kineococcus siccus | reverse complement strand
TCCCCCGCCAGCTCCCCCGGCGTCGGTCCGCCGACACCCGCGCCGGACACCGCCGCGCTGCTGGCCCTGCTGGCCCGCACGGCCGGCAGCGCCCTCGGCGGCCTCGGCCCGGTGGGTGGCGGCACCGCCCGGCTGCTGGCCTCGATCGCCGCCGCACGCACCGTCCTGCTCGACGCTCTCGCCGGCGCGGGGGGTCTGCCCGCGCCCGCCGTGGCGGCGCCCCCGGCCGCCGCCACCACGCCGGCCGCCGCCAGCACGCCGGCCGCCGCCCCGGGAGAGGACGTCGGGGCCCTGCAGCGGGCCCTCGCGGGCGAGCACGAGGCCGTGTACGCCTACGGGCTCCTCGCGGCGCGCGCCGCGCTGCCCCGCCGGCCGGAAGCGCTGGGCGACCTCGACGCGCACCGGATCGCGCGGGACCGGCTGGAGGAGGTCGTCCGGGCCCTGGGCGCGGAACCCGTCGCGGCGGCCGCGGGCTACGCCGCCACCGCGCCCACGCCCGAGGCCGCGGCCCTGCTCGCGGCGACCGTGGAGGACCGGCTCAGCGCGGTCTACGAGGACGTCGTCGGCGCGGGCCCCGCCCGCCGGGAGCTGGGCGCCGCGGGCGTCCTGCGGGCGGCCCGCGCCGCGGTGCGCTGGGGCGGCCCCGTCCGCAGCTTCCCCGGCCTGCCGGCCCTCGCCGACGACGGCGGCCCGGCCCCGGCGCCGGCGGCCACCACGGCTCCCGCGCCCGCACCGACCCCGGGCTGACCGCTCGGGCACCGGCTGCGAGACTGCGCGTGATGAGCCCGGCGACCTCCCCCGACTCCCCGGCGGCTGCTGCGGCGCCGCTGCGCCTCGTGACGTGGAACGTCTGGTGGCGCTTCGGGGACTGGCGGGCACGGCGCGAGGCGCTCCTGAGCGTCCTGCGCGCCGAGCAGCCCGACGTCGTGGGGCTGCAGGAGGTCTGGGCCACCGAGGACGAGAACCTCGCCGGGTGGCTGGGCGAGCGCCTGGGCATGCACGTCGCCTGGTCCCCGTCGCCCTCGCCGCAGCGCTGGCAGCGCCGGCTGGCCCGCACGGGCGAGGACCGCGAGGACTCCGGCTCGATCGCGTTCGGCAACGCCGTCCTGTCCCGCCACCCGCTGCTGGAGGAGCGCGTCGTGCACCTGCCCTCGGGTGGCGGCGAGGACGAGGGCCGCACCGCGCTGCAGGTCCTCGTCGACGCCCCGCACGGGGTGCTGCCCTTCACGACGACCCACCTGAACTCCTCGCCCGCCGAGTCCGCGGTCCGCGTGGCTCAGGTCCGCGACGTCGTCCGCTTCGTCGCCGACGGGCACCGGCGCGCCGGCGGGGGCTACCCGCCCGTCCTGACGGGCGACTTCAACGCGGTCGAGACCTCCGACGAGGTGCGCGTCGCGTGCGGCTACGAGACGCCCGGGCCGGTGGAGGACTTCGTGCTCGTCGACTCCTGGCGCTTCGCCGAACCCGGGGCCCACGGGCTCACGTGGGACCGGCGCAACCCGTGGGTGGCGCGCGTGCACCAGCCCAGCGCGCGCATCGACTACGTGCTGGTCGGCCTGGCCCCGTTCTCCGGCCACGGTTCCGTGCGCTCGGTGCGGCTCACGGCGACGGACCCCGTGGACGGGGTCTGGGCCTCGGACCACGCGGCGGTCGTCGTCGACCTCGAGCCCTAGAGGCGCCCGCGGGTAGGCGGTTGGTGCCTGACAGTGTTCTAGTGCTCCTGCACGGTGACCACGAGGGCACCTGACCGAGGACGGGAGGCGGTCGTGACCGGACCGCCGTCGTCCCCGGAGGTGGACCTGGCCGGGATCTTCGACACCCTGGCCACCGCCTACGTCGTGCTCGACGCCGACCTCGTGGTGGTGGAGGCCAACCGCGCCTACCTCGCGTCGGTCGTGCGCACGCGCTCCGAGGTGCTGGGGCGGGCGATCGTCGACCTCTTCCCCCCGGACCCGGCGGCCCTCGACGCCGACGGCCGCAACCCGCTGGTGACGATCCTGGCGGGCGTCCGCGACACGGGGCAGCCGGTCACGGTGCCGCTGGCCAGCTACGGCGTGCGGCGTGCGGAGTCCGGTGCGCTGACCTCGCGCTGGTGGTCGACGGTGACCAGCGCCGTCCCCGACGCCACCGGCCGCACCCGCTACCTCGTGCACCGCGTCGAGGAGGTCACCGACTACGTCGGCGACACCGAGCGCGGCCTGCGCGACGGCGTGCTCGGCGACCAGGAGCGGCGGCTCTACCAGCGGCTGCAGGACGTCCGGGCCGCTCGCGAGGCGCGCGACATCGCCTGGCGGCGCCTCACCCGGCTCACGACGGTCGCGCAGGAGCTGTCGTCGGCGCACACGCTGGAGGAGCTGGAGGAGGTCGTCGTCCAGCGGGGGCTGACCGTGCTGGGCGCCTCGGGCGGCGGGCTCGTCTCGCGCTCCGCGAGCGGTGGGTGGCGGCTCACGAGCAGCTCGCCCCTGCGCGAGGGGGTCCCCGGCCACGAGGCCGAGGTCGGGCACGACAGCCCGCTGCCGGCCTGCCGCGCCGCGCGCACCGGCGAGCGGTCGCTGTTCCCCACCCGCGCCTCCGCGGCCGACGACCCCGGGATGGCGAGCGTGCAGGAGCGCACCGGCCAGCCCGCGTGGGCCCTGCTGCCGCTGCTCGCCCAGGAGGGCCTGATCGGGTGCCTCGCGGTGTCCTGGGCGCAGGAGCACCCCTTCACCCCCGACGAGCTCGATCTCATGGACGCCTTCGCCGCCCAGTGCGCGCAGGCCCTGCGACGCATCGAGAGCGAAGGCGCCCAGGTGGTGGCCGACTCGTCCCGCCGGCGGATGCTGCAGACGCTGCAGCGGAGCCTGCTGACGAGCCCGCCGGCCCTGACCGGGCTCCAGCTGTCGGTGCGGTACCTGCCGGTGGCACGGGAGGCGGAGATCGGCGGCGACTTCTACGACGCCTTCCCGACCGGCTCCGGGTGGACCGTCCTCGCCGTGGGCGACATCACCGGTCACGACCAGGAGGCGGCCGCGGCGATGAGCCAGGTCCGCAACATGCTGCGCGGCATCGCCTTCGACGGCGACGACGACCCCGCCCACCTGCTCACCCGGCTCGACCGGGCCGTCACCGGCCTGGCCCTGGACACCCTCGCCACCGTGGTGGTGGCCGTGGTGGAACCACCCCACCCCGGCCGGTCCGTGCGGCGGTTGCGGTGGAGCAACGCGGGCCACCTGCCGCCGCTGCTGCGCCACGACGACGGCGCGGTGGAGGTCCTCGCCGCCGAACCGGACCTGCTGGTCGGGGTGGACCCCTCGACCTCGCGCCACGCGCACGAGGTCGACCTGCAGCCGGGAGACGTGCTGGTCCTCTACACCGACGGCCTCGTCGAGCGCCGCCACGAGGACCTGGACGCGGGCATCGCCGTCCTGCGCGGCGCCCTCGCCGTCGCCGACCGCGACGACGCCGACGCGTGCAGCGCGGACCTGCTGACGACGCTCGACGGCCGCACCGCGGAGGACGACGCCGCCCTGCTCGTCCTGCGGGTGCACCGGCCGCCGACGGCCGCCCCCGGGGACCCCGGCGCGGACCTCGGACAGCGCGTGCTGCCCTGCGACCCCCGGTCGGTGGGGGACGCGCGCCGCCTCGCCGAGCGGTGCTGCCGCGCCGCCCGGCTGGACCGGGACGTGACCGACACCGTCGTCCTGCTGACCAGCGAACTCGTCACCAACGCCGTCCTGCACGGCCGCAGCGACGTGCGGATCACCGTGCGCGCCACGGCGGCCGGGGTCCTCGTCGAGGTCGCCGACGACAACGACCGGCCACCCGTGCGGCAGAGCGACGACGAGACGGCCCTGAGCGGTCGCGGCCTCTCGCTGGTCGAGGGCAGCGCGACGCGGTGGGGCGTGGCCGCCCGGGAGATCGGCAAGGTCGTGTGGTTCTACCTCGCCGCGGACCCCCCGGCGGGCTGAACCGCCCGCGGCGGAGCCGACCGCTGTCCGCCGTCAGGCCTCGCGCAGGGCGCGGACCGCGCGGTCGAGCCACTCCGCCATGAGCGCGCGCTCGGCGTCGCTGAGCCCCGGCAGGTCCGGCACCGCCGTCGCGAAGGCGATCGCGAGGGCTCGCGGGCCCGCGTCGGCCACGGCCGGCGCCGCCCGCAGGAGGGCGCCAAGGAGCGCGTCGAGCACGGCGGCGGACAGGCCCGCGTCGCGGCGGTCCACGGGGACCTCGAGCAGCGCGAGGACCGTGCCGGTACCGGCCGCGTGGATCATCGTCACCGCGCGCTCCTCGTCGACCCGCAGCAGCCCGGCGGCAGCGAGGCGGTGGACGCGGCCGCGCAGGACCTCGATGCCGGCGACCGCCGCGGGTGAGGGGTCGCGGCGCCCCGGCGCGCTGAGCAGCGCGAACAGCTCGGGGTTGGCCAGGCCGAAGTCCACGTGCGCGTCCCACGCCGTGCGCAGGTCCGCGACGGGGTCGCCGGTGCCGTCCGCGGCGCCCGCCTCCCCCGCGACGTAGGCGGCCATCACGTGCTCGGCGACCGCGTCGACGAGGCCGTCCTTGTCACCGAAGAGGCGGTACAGCGTGGGCGCCTGCACGCCGGCCGCCTGGGCGACGGCGCGCGTCGTCACGGCCTCGGCCCCCGCCTCGCGCAGCAGCCGCGCTGCGGCCGCGACGACCGCCGCACGCACGTCGTCGCGCGTCGAGGGCTCCCGGGTCACTGACACGTTCCAAAGGTAACAGTCCTTCGTTTCCAGCGGTACGAACCAGTGCTACCGTCTGAGCCGTACCACTGGAACCACGAGAGGACCGACCGTGATCGTCGTCACCGGGGCCACGGGCCAGCTGGGCTCGCAGATCGTCGACCGCCTGCTCGCGCGCGTGCCCGCCGAGACCGTGGGGGTCAGCGTGCGCGACCCCGCGGCGGCCACCGCGCTCGCGCAGCGGGGGGTGCGCGTGCGGGCCGGGGACTTCACCGACCCCGCCTCGCTGCGGCACGCCTTCGAGGGCGCCGAGCAGGTGCTCGTCGTGTCCGCGTCCCTCCGCGGCGACGGCGCGGTCGCCGCCAACCTCGCGGCCGTCGACGCCGCCCGCGCGGCCGGCGCCGGGCGGATCCTCTACACGAGCCACCAGGCGGCGTCGCGGGAGTCCCTGTTCGCCCCGCAGCCGGTGCACGCCGCCGTGCAGGAGCACCTGGCCTCGCTCGGTGTGGCGTTCACGGCGCTGCGCAACGGCTTCTACGCGAGCACGCTGGCGTTCTCCGCAGGGGACGCCCTGCGCACCGGGCGCCTCGTGGCGCCCGCGGACGGACCCGTGTCCTGGACCGCCCACGCCGACCTCGCCGAGGCCGCGGCGCTCGCGCTCACCACCGACAGCCTGCTCGACGGCGTCACCGCCCCCCTGACGGCGGCCGAGGCCCTCGACCTCGAGGCGGTCGCCGCCCTGCTCGGGGAGGTCGCGGGGCGCGAGGTCACCCGGGTCGTCGTCGACGACGAGGAGTGGGCCGCGGCGGCCGTCGAGGCCGGGATGCCCACGGCCGCAGCGGAGTTCACGCTGGGCCTGTACCGCGCGTCGCGGGCCGGGGAGTTCGCGGTCACCGACCCCACCCTCGAGGGCCTCCTCGGGCGCCGTCCCACGTCGGTCCGCCCGGTGCTGGAGGCGCTCGCCGCGCGCGGCTGAGCGGCGCACCCCGCCCGAGCGTTGCGGATCACCGACGACGGGCGCACGCTCCGGGGATGACCACCGCCCCCGGACTGCGCGCCGGCTCCTCCACCGTCCCCGCGACCACGGTCGACGTCGCCCGGCAGGCGACCGTCATCGCCAGCGCGGTGCTGGCGCTGACCGGGTCGGCGATCGGCTCGGGGGCCTTCGGCGGGACGCCCATCGCCGAGGCCGGGAACGGCGCGCTGTCGGCGTCGTCGACGCTCGTGGCCCCCGACGGGCCCGCCTTCGCGATCTGGAGCGTCGTCTACGCCGGGCTGCTCGCCCTGGCCGTCTGGCAGGTCCTGCCCGCGCACCGCGCCGACGAGCGGCAGCGCGCGACGGGCTGGTGGACCGCCGCGTCGCTGCTGCTGAACGCGGCGTGGATCCTCACCGTCCAGGCCGGGCACGTGGCCGCCTCGGTCGGCGTCATCGCGGCCCTGCTGGTCGTCCTCGTCGTCGTCGTCGGCCGCCTCACGACCCTGCGGGACGCCGCCGCCCGCCGGGCCGGGCGCCTGGAGGTGGTCATGGTCGACGGGACGATGGGCCTCTACCTGGGCTGGGTGTCCATCGCCACCGTCGCCAACACGGCGGCCGCCCTGAAGCAGGCCGGGCTCACGGCGGGCGAACCCGCCTGGGCCGTCGGCGTCCTCGTCGTCGCGGCCGCCGTCGGCGTCGGCACGGCCGTGCGCACGCGCGGCAGCCTCGGCTTCGGCGCCGGCCTCGCCTGGGGCCTCGGCTGGGTCGCCGCCGGACGCGCGGCCGGGCCCGCGACCTCGACCGCGGTGGCCGTGACGGCGGGCGTCGCCGCGGCGGTGGTCCTGGGGGCCACCGCCGCGGCCAGGGCCGGTCTGCTCAGCCGCGGACCACGGCGCTGACGCGGGCCACCGCGTCCGCGACGGGCACCTGCTCAGCGTCCCCGCTGCGCCGGTCGCGCAGTTCGACGACGCCCTCCGCGAGCCCCTTGCCGACCACGAGGATCGTCGGCACGCCGACGAGCTCCGCGTCCTTGAACTTGACCCCGGGAGACACCTTGGGCCGGTCGTCGAACAGCACGTCGACGCCCTGGGCGAGGAGTTCCGCCGAGATCCGCTCGGCCGCCAGGAGAATCTCCGGGTCCTTGCCGGTGGCCACGACGTGCACGTCGGCGGGGGCCAGCTCGCGCGGCCAAACCAGCCCCTTCTCGTCGTGGTTGCCCTCGGCGACGCAGGCCAGGGCGCGCGTGACCCCGACGCCGTAGGAACCCATCGTCACCACGACCTGCTTGCCGTTCTCGTCCAGCACCTTCAGGTCCAGGGCCTCCGCGAAGCGGCGGCCGAGGGCGAAGATGTGCGCGATCTCGATGCCGCGCGCGAGTTCCAGCGGCCCCGAACCGTCCGGTGCCGGGTCCCCGGCCTTGACCTCGGCGGCCTCGACGAGGCCGTCGGGGGTGAAGTCGCGTCCCGCGACGAGGTCGTAGACGTGCCGGCCGGCCGCGTCGGCACCCGTGACCCACGCGGTGCCGTCCACGACGCGGGGGTCCACGAGGTACCGGATGCCCGAGGCGTTCTCCGTGCCCAGCACACCCGGCCCGATGTAGCCCTTGACCAGCGCGGGGAACCTCGCGAAGTCCGCGGCCTCGAAGGGCTCGACCTCGGCGGGCGAGAGCGCGGCCTCGAGCCGCTTGGGGTCGACCTCGCGGTCGCCGGGCACGCCGACGGCGAGCGGTTCGCGCCTGCCGTCGGGGTGCCGCAGCACCACCAGGACGTTCTTCAGGGTGTCCGCCGCGGTCCACGGCCGGTCGGCGCGGGGGTGCCGCTCGTTCGAGACGGCCACCAGCGTGTCGATCGTCGGGGTGTCGGGCGTCTCCTCCACGTGCGCCGCGGGCAGCCCGTCGAACGGGACCGGCTCGGGCGCCAGCGTCGTGACGGCCTCGACGTTCGCGGCGTAGCCGCCGGGCGAGCGGACGAACGTGTCCTCCCCGATGACGGTGGGGTGCAGGAACTCCTCGCTGCGCGAACCCCCCATGGCCCCCGACATCGCCGCGACGACGACGAACTCCAGCCCGAGCCGCGCGAAGATCCTGATGTACGCCGCGCGGTGCCGCTCGTAGGACGCCTCCAGCCCCGCGTCGTCGACGTCGAAGCTGTAGGAGTCCTTCATGGTGAACTCGCGGCCGCGCAGGATGCCGGCGCGCGGACGCGCCTCGTCGCGGTACTTCGTCTGGATCTGGTACAGCGACAGGGGCAGGTCCTTGTACGAGGAGTACAGGTCCTTGACCAGGAGCGTGAACATCTCCTCGTGCGTGGGCGCGAGGAGGTAGTCGGCGCCCTTGCGGTCCTTGAGCTTGAAGATGCCGTCGCCGTAGTCGCTCCAGCGGTTCGTGGCCTCGTAGGGCTCGCGCGGCAGCAGCGCCGGGAAGTGGACCTCCTGGGCGCCGGCGGCGTCCATCTCCTCGCGGATGACGGTCTCGACCTTGCGCAGCACCTTCAGGCCCAGCGGCAGCCACGTGTAGATCCCGGGCGCCGCCCGGCGGACGTAGCCCGCCCGCACGAGCAGCCGGTGGCTCGCGACCTCCGCCTCGACCGGGTCCTCCCGCAGGGTCCGCAGGAACAAGGTGGACATCCGCATCAGCACGAAGCCAGGGTATCGGCGCGACCGGCGGCGCTTCACCGGAGTTGTGGCGCTCGGGGTCGCGGCCGGACGGACCGCGCACGGGGTCGCTGGTTGCTTCGTTCGCGCCTCGTCCCGGCACCACGTCGACACTCCGCGACCGGCGCTCACTCCGGACCACCGTCGACCCCGCACACGGACCGTCCTTCGAGCTCATCTGACCGCTCGGTCCTCCGGTGGGGCGGGTGGTCGCGACTCGTCCGGCTCGGCTGTGCCCGGGGATGGGGAGGGCTCTCGCGGGGTCTGGAGGGTGGTGAGGTGCGGTTCGAGGGAGGTGAGGGGGTGGTGACGGCGGACGTCCGGAGTGAGCGCCTCCTCGCGGCGGTGACCTGTGCTGGGAGT
>NZ_JAAALN010000184.1 GCF_009906795.1 Kineococcus siccus | reverse complement strand
GGGGAGTTCCTGGTCACTGGGGTCCTGGTGAGGCCCTGCACCGCACCGACCAGCGGGGCCAGCTGGGTGGGCAGGCGCACCTCGGCGGCGTTGGCCTGCACGACCTTGCCGTCCACGCGGTACTGCTTCAGGTCGACGCCGAACAGGGACTCCGCCTTGGCGGCCGTGACCGAGATGCTGACGTAGCGGTTGGTCGGCGACGTCGCGGTCACGTCGACGCCCTGGGACTGCAGGTAGCCGACGACCGACCGGACGGAGGCGTCGGTGGCCGCGAACCGCCGGGCGTACTGCGCGGGTGACAGGAACTTCCCGTGCTGCGCGCTGGCCGGGTCGGAGACCGCGGCCGCGAGCGCCTCGGCGCCCGCGGGGTCGCGCAGGCGCAGGTCCAGCGTCAGCGACAGCCTGGTCCCGGCCGGGGTGTCGGCGATCGCGGGCGTCGAGTCGGTGAACGCGGCCTGGGAACCCGAGAGCAGCGTCACCCCGGGGGTCGGGGCCGCGACGGCGGCCGTGGAGAGGAGGGGCAGGGCCAGAGCGGCCGCGGTGCCGGTGAGGAGGGCACGGTGGAGACGACGCACGAGGGAACTCCCAGAGAGATGTCGCAGGGCAACTACTCGGTGCGCCGGACAGTAGGCGTTCGCGGCCCGCCGCGCCAGGGTCTGCGATCACCGGGTTCCGGGGACCCGCCGGGCGGTACCGTTCCCGGCGTGGCAGACGGACCGGAGCGCGTGCGACCGCCGGGCAACGCGGTCCTCGTCGCGCTCGTGGCGGGGGCGGGGCTGGCCCTGGTGCTGACGTGGTTCGCCGGCCCGACGGCGGGCGGCGTCGTGCTCGGCGCCGACCTCGCGGCGGCCGCCGTCTTGCGGCTCGTCCTCCCGGTCCGCGTGGCGGGCGCGCTCGCCGTGCGCTCGCGACCGGTCGACGTCCTCGTCCTGCTCGTCCTCGCGGTCGCCTGCACCTCGCTCGCCTGGGTGCTGCCCGTCGACGCCTGAGGGGTCCCGCCCGGCGGAGCGGGCTAGGGTGGGGCACGCCATCCAGAGCGGCCGAGAGACCTGGCTCGTCGACGCCGCAGCAACCGTGGGAGACCACCGGTGCTACCGCCAGGACCGATGGGAGAGGAAGCCATGTCCCCGCAGTCCCGGCTGAAGTTCGCCTACTGGGTCCCCAACGTCTCCGGCGGCCTCGTCGTCTCGACGATCGAGCAGCGCACGAGCCACGACCCGGTCTACAACGTCGAGGTCGCGAAGGCGGCCGAGCGCGTGGGGTTCGAGTACGCCCTCACGCAGGTCCGCTACCTGGCCTCCTACGGCGCCGACGCCCAGCACGAGTCCACGTCGTTCTCCCTCGCGCTGCTCCTGGCCACCGAGCGGCTCAAGGTCATCGCGGCCGTGCACCCGTTCTTCTGGCAGCCGGGGGTGCTCGCCAAGTTCGCCGCCACGGCGCAGGAGCTGAGCGACGACCGCCTCGCGCTGAACGTGGTCTCGGGGTGGTTCAAGGGTGAGGCGACCTCGCTGGGGGTGCCGTGGCTGGAGCACGACGAGCGCTACCGCCAGTCCGAGGAGTTCATCCGCGTCCTGCGCGGAGTGTGGTCGCAGGACGGCTTCACCCACCACGGTGACTTCTTCCAGGCGCGCGACATCACGTTCCGCCCGCAGCCGCGGACGCAGCCCGAGATCTTCCAGGGGGGCAACTCCGACGCGGCGCAGGCCATGGCGGGCCGCGTGAGCGACTGGTACTTCATGAACGGCAAGTCGATCGCCGGGGCGGCGGAGCAGGTCCGCGACGTCCGCGCCCACGCGGCGGCGGCCGGCCGCACGTTGCGGTTCGGCCTCAACGGGTTCGCCGTCGTGCGCGACACCCGCCAGGAGGCCGAGGGCGTGCTGGAGGAGATCATCGCCAAGGCGGACGCGACCAAGGTCGAGGGCTTCCGCGCCTCCGTGCAGCAGGCCGGGAACGCGACCGGCAACCGCAAGGGCATGTGGGCGGACAGCGAGTTCCGCGACCTCGTGCAGTACAACGACGGCTTCCGCACCGGCCTGGTCGGCACGGCCGACGAGGTCGCCCGCCGGGTGCTGGCCTACGAGCTGGTCGGGGTCGACCTGCTGCTGCTCGGCTTCCTGCACGTCAAGGAGGAGGTCGAGGCCTTCGGCGAGCTCGTGATCCCGAGGGTGCGCGAGCTCGAGGCCCGCCTCGCGGCCGGGGAGGACCTGGGTCTGGGCGCCGAGCTCGACGAGGCCGTGACCGCCGCCGGCGGGCGCGCGCCCGTCCTGGTCTGAGCGGGCGCCGCCCGCGAGCCGCCTGGGCACGGGCGGGGGCGGCGACGTACGGTCAGCTCCCCGCCCGTCCCACTCCGGAGGTCCCGTGACCGCCCCGCTCCCGTCCTCGTCCACCGCGACGGCCGCCCCGTCGTCCGGGGACGTCGAGCTCGTCGTCCTCCTGGCCGAGGACGGCACGCCGTGCGGCACGGCCCCGAAGGCCGAGGTGCACCACGCGGACACGCCCCTGCACCTCGCCTTCTCCTGCTGGATCCTCGACGCCGACGGGCGGACGCTGCTGACCCGCCGGTCGGCGGCCAAGAAGACGTGGCCGGGGGCGTGGACGAACAGCTTCTGCGGTCACCCCGGCCCGGGGGAGGACCCGGTGGACGCCGTGCACCGGCGCGCCGCCGACGAGCTCGGGGTGCGCGTGACCGACGTGCGCCCGCTCGTGCCGGACTTCCGGTACCGCGCCGTCATGCCCGACGGCACCGTCGAGAACGAGGTCTGCCCCGTCTTCGCGGCCCGGCTGCTCGACGACCCGGTGCCGGACCCCGACGAGGTCGGGGACTGGCGCTGGTCGGCGATGTCGCAGCTGCGCGCCGACGTGGCCACCGACCCCGCGCCGTTCAGCCCCTGGCTCCTGGAGCAGCTGCCGCAGCTCGACGCCTGAGCGGGCCCGCGGGCATGACCTGCGGGTGGCGGGGCATGGGCAGGGGACACCCCCGCTGAAGGAGATGCTCGTGCAGACCCCGACCACCCGCCCGTTCGCCGTCGTGACCGGTGCCTCCAGCGGCATCGGTCTGGAGCTCGCCAAGCAGTTCGCCGCGGGCGGCTACGACGTCCTCGTCGCCGCCGAGGACGAGGCCGTGCACGACGTCCCCGCCCAGCTCGCCGGGACCGTCACCGCGGAGGTCCTGCGCACCGACCTCAGCACCCGGGAGGGCGTCGAGGAGCTGTGGCGCGTCGCCACCGCCGGGGGCCGTGCGGTCGACGCCGTCGCCCTGCACGCGGGGGTCGGCGTCAGCGGCACCTTCGTCGACACCGACCTCGAGGACGAGCTGCAGATGGTCCGGCTCAACGTCGACGCCGTCGTCCGGCTCGCCAAGCACGCCACCCGGCACATGGTCGGGCGAGGGGAGGGCCGGATGCTGTTCACGTCCTCCCTCGCCGCGCGGGTGCCCGCTCCCCACCAGGCGGTCTACGGCGCCAGCAAGGCGTTCGTGCAGTCCTTCGCGCAGGCCCTGCGCCAGGAGGTCGAGGGTGCGGGCGTCGTGGTGACGACCTTCCTGCCCGGCCCGACCGACACGGAGTTCTTCGACCGGGCCGGGGCGCAGGACACCGCGATGGGGCAGACCTCGCTGAAGGACGACCCCGCGAAGGTCGCGAAGCAGGCGTTCGCGGCGCTGCAGAAGGGGCGCGACCACGTCGTCACGGGGTCGCTCGCCACGAAGGTGCAGGGTGCGGTCGCCAACCTCCTGCCGAACAAGCTGACCGCCAAGGGTCAGGGCAAGCTCGCCGAGCCCGGCTCCGGCGACTGACGGCAGCACTCGGGCCCGGCCCCCGCGAGGGCCGGGTCGCCCGTGGCGGGGCTCAGGCCGCGCCGGCCGCCGCCCGCGCCCGCAGCAGCGGGAGCAGGACCTCGTCGACGACCGCGGACGCGTCGTCCGCGCGGAACTCGCTCCCGCGCAGCAGCGACAGGTGCAGGACCAGGGCGACCGCGGACTGCACCCGCAGGTCGCCGGCCCCCGCGGGGACGTCGCCCGGGGCCGCCTCCCCGCGCGCGGCGGCCCGCGCGGCGGCGTCGACGATCTCCTGACCGAGCCGGTCGACGTAGCGCTCGCGCAGCACCGCGGCCAGGTCCGGGCTGGTGCGCGCGGCCTCCAGCAGCACCGCGACGAGGCGGTGGC
Source organism: Kineococcus siccus (assembly GCF_009906795.1). GTDB lineage: Bacteria > Actinomycetota > Actinomycetes > Actinomycetales > Kineococcaceae > Kineococcus > Kineococcus siccus. The sequence goes on along the minus strand of NZ_JAAALN010000184.1, from coordinate 4,560 downwards.
GGTGAGGGTCGGAACACCCCGACGTCGTGACGAGGGCCGTGACGAGGTCGTCGCGCAGGCTCTCCCCGCGGTAGGCGATGTCGCGCGGGACGAACCCCACGCTCTCCAGGGCGTCGGCCGCGAGCTCGGCGCTGGAGCTCCACCGCCGGTACAGCGCCCCCTTGCCGACCCCCGCCCGCGTGGCGACGGCCTCCATCGTGAAGCCGCCCCAGCCGTGGGCGGACAGGGCGTCCAGCGCGGCCGCCACGATCGCGTCGTCGCGCGTCAGGTCCTGCTTGCGGCCGCGCTCGGCCGCGGGGAGGCGTCGGGCGTAGGCGCGCCTGCTCGGGTCCGGATCCACGCAGCCATGCTCTCACCCTCGCGCAGTTGCGTCTGCTACCGTTCCGGAATCAAGCGTTCCGGAACGATGCGTCTGGGACCGTCTACCCCCTGGAGACCCGATGAGCGCAGCAGCCGCCACCCGCAGCGTCCTCGTGACCGGCGCCGCGGGCGACCAGGGCCAGGCCACGACGCGCGCGCTGCGCGCGGCCGGGTTCCCCGTGCGCGCCGTCGACGCGCTCGACCCCGACCACCCGCGGGCCGGGGCGCTGACCGCGACCGGTGCGACGTACCGGCGCGTCGACCTGGCCGACGCCGCGGCCGTCCGGGCGGTCGTCGACGGCGTCGACGTCGTCTTCGCCGTACCCGTCGGCGACCCGCGCGACGAGTACGACAAGCTACGCCTCGGTGAGGTCCTCCTCGCCGCCGCGGAGGAGGCGGGCGTCGGCCAGGTCGTCCAGACGTCCGTCGCGGGACTGGAGGACCACCTCGATCTCGGCGACCTCGAGACGGGCCACACGTCCGACGCCTACGCGGTCGCGCGGCTGCGCCTGGAGGCGCGGGTGCGTCGCACGAGCATCCCGCGGTGGACGGTGCTGCGGCCCGTGTTCCTCATGGAGAACTTCCTGCCGCACAAGGCCGCGTTCATGTACCCCGGCATGGGCGAGCACCGCCTCGACTCCGCGCAGCGCTCCGACACGAGGTTCCAGATGGTGTCCGTCGTGGACATCGCGACCTTCGCCGTGGCGGCGGTCCGGCGGCCCGACGACTTCCACCGCCGGGTCGTCGAGTTCGCGGCCGGGTCGTTCACGATGGGCGAGGTCGCCGAGACGCTCTCCGCGGCGACCGGGACGCGGTTCACGCACCGGGCGCTGACCGTTCCCGAGGCGCTGCAGGCCGGCGTGCTCGCGGGCGTCGTGCACAGCCAGGAGTGGCTGAACCGCGTCGGCTACCACGCCGACGAACCGGAGCGCCTCACCGCCGACTTCGGGGTCGAGCTCACCCGCTTCGCGCAGTGGGCCGACCAGCACGCCCACCTGATCGGGGCGGCCGCGTGAACGCCCCCGCCGGCTTCGAGGGACGGATCGCCGTCGTGACCGGCGCCGGGTCCGGCATCGGCGAGGCCACCGCCAAGCTGCTCGCCGCGCGCGGCGCCGTCGTCGTCGTCTCCGACCTCGTGCCGGAGGCCGCCGAGCGCGTGCACCGGGAGATCACCGCGGCCGGGGGACGCGCCGACGTGCACGTCGGCGACGTCACCGATCCCGCCTACGTCGACGCCCTCGTCGAGGGTGCCGTGGCCCGTCACGGCCGCCTCGACGTGCTGCACAACAACGTGGGCGCCGGGGGGCGCGGCGAGATCGTCGACGTCGACGACGCCACCTGGAGCCGCGGTCTGGACCTCAACCTGGGCGCCACGTTCCGCGGCATCCGCGCGGCGCTGCGCACCATGCGGACCACCGGCGGCGGGGCGATCGTCAACACGGCGTCCCTGTCCGGCACCGGCAAGGTCCCCGACGTCGTGGCCTACTACGGCACCGCGAAGGCGGGTGTCATCCAGCTGACCCGCGAGGCCGCGGTCGAGGCCGGGCCGTTCGGCATCCGGGTGAACGCGGTCGTCCCCGCGGCCGTCCTGACCCCGGCCTTCGCGGGTTTCCTGGGCACGGAGGACCTGCAGCGCTACACCGACCAGGTCCCGCTGCGCCGCGTCGCGACGCCGCTCGACGTCGCCGAGCTCGTCGCGTTCCTGGCCTCCGACGCCGCCTCCGTCATCACCGGGGTGGCCGTCGGAATCGACGGCGGTTTCGGCAGCGTCGTCGCGCAACCGCACCTGTAGGAGGGGCCGCGGGGGTCGGCGCGGGCCCCCGGGCGCGTCAGCCGGGCAGCACCCGCCCGAGGACCCCCCTGGCCGTGGCCCCCACCCGGTAGGACTGCACCAGGTAGGCGTTGCAGACGATGTTCGCGGCCGCGAGCAGCGGCACGCACAGCTGCGTGCGGCGCTGCCGCCGCTGCCACCGGGCCAGCCGGTCGGGGGTCGTGGGTGCCGGCCGCGACACGTCGCGGACCTCCAGACGCTGCCCGCTCGCCTGGATCTCCTCCGCGATGGCCCCGATCCGGTGCCCGCAGTACGAGGCGTAGGCCGTGGACGCGGCCCCCGCCAGCACGACCCCGATCTTCAGGGCCCCCACCGTGCCGTAGTCCTGCTGCGCGGCGATGCGGCCCTTCGAGGCGGCGGTCAGCTGCGACCCCGCGACGAGGACGGCGCCGATCCCCGCCCACTGCGCCGGCGCGAACCGGTTCCACGCGGAGTTCGCCACCCGGATGCGGTGCACGGCGATCGGCAGGTCGTTGCCCGACTTGTTCACCCCGGCCACGCCCATGACGGTCCCGCCGAACCACAGGGCGGCCCCCAGGTCGTGCACGGCCTGCGCGGTGGTGTGGTCGTCTGCGCTGCTCATGGTCCTCCTCGGTCGCGGTGGCTGGCTCGAGGCGGGACTACCCGCGCGCCCGGGGCCGAAACGGCGGCGCCCGCGGTGGCGCGCCGGCCGGGTCGCGTCAGTCCTCGGGCGCCGACTGCCGGGCCTCGGCGACCCGGTGCGGCACGCGCAGCAGTCGCACCGCGGTCACGAGGACGAGGCCGCCGGCGAGGTTGCCGAGCGCGGACCAGCACAGCAGGCCGAACCAGTGCGCGTAGCCGAACGGCGCCCCCACGTGCAGCGCCGCGAACAGCAGCAGCGAGTCCAGCACGCAGTGGAACAGCTGGCCGCCCGCGAGCAGCGCCCCGAACAGGACGGCCGGGACCAGCTTCACGCCCATGCTCTCGGTGGCGTGCTGCATGCGCGTCATCAGCGTGATGACGGCACCGGCGAGCACCGCGAGGCTGAACGACTGCAGGTCGTAGCCGAGGTCGGCGTAGTGCTGCGCGCTGGACAGGACCGTGGGGCGCAGGTCCGGCAGGGCGCGCACGATCAGCCAGGTGATCACCCAGCCCGCGGCGAGATTGGTCACGAGGGTGACCGCCCACAGCCGCAGCAGTTCCACGACCGTCCCGCGCCGGGCCACGAGGGCCGTGACCGGGACGAGGAAGTTCTCCGTGAACAGCTCGCTGCGGGCCAGCAGCAGGGCGACGAAGCCCAGGGAGAACGCGAGGCCGGCCAGCAGCGGGTCGCCCGTCTCGTGCTTCACGACGAGGTAGGCCAGCACCCCGGTGCCCACGTCGATGCCGCCGAGCAGGCCCACGCTGACCAGCGGCAGCACGGGTCGCTTGAGCCGGTCCTCGCCCTCCTCCACCAGCCGGTCGAAGGCGTCCTCCACCTCGGGCTCCGGCTCGGACGGGGGCTCGGTCGGTGACGCGGGGCCTGCGGGGACGGTGGCGCGCACGGGTTCTCCTCGGCAGGCGGGACGGACGGTCGTCCGGACCCCTCCTACCCGCGGCCCTGCCCGCCATGCCCGGGTGCCGCCCCGTCCCACGAGCCGTCGGCGACCACCCTCGACCGCCGGTGACCGCCTCAGCCGGCGTCGGCGTCCAGGCGCACGACGACGGCCCCGGGGATCGAGGCGTGGGCGCCCGGTCCGGGGGTCAGCAGCAGGACCTGGGCCGGGGGCGCGACCAGCCCGAACACCGCGCCCAGGCGGCGCAGCCGGTCGGGGTCGGAGTGGCCCAGGACGTCGTCGAGCACCACGGGGACCCCGTCGTCGGGGTCGACCAGCGCGGCGCAGGCCAGCCGGGTGAGGACGGCGAGCTGCTCTCGGGTGCCCGTCGACAGGTGCTCGTAGCGCACCGTCCGCCCGGCCAGCGTGCGGCTCACGATGCGCAGGTCGTCGTCCAGCTCCACGCGGAAGCCGTCGCCGAAGACGACCGTCCCGAGCGACTCCAGGCGCTGGCAGAAGGGGGCGACGTAGCGGCGGCGGGCGTCGTTGCGGTGCCGTTCCATCACGTCGCGCAGCAGCCGTGCGGCCTCGGCCCGGCGGCTGAGCGCCGCCACCTCCCGCTCGGCGGCCTGCTCCGCGGTCGCCGCGGCGTCGGCGGCGTCCTGCCGCCCCTCCTGCCCGGCGAACTCGAGGCGCACGGTCAGCGCGGCCAGCTCGGCGTCCGTCCGCGCGAGGTCGTCGTCGGCGCGGGCCAGCACGGCCTCGGCGGCCCCGAGCAGCGCGCCGGCCGTCCCGGCGTCGCGCGCCGCGAGCTCGGCCGTCGCCGCCGCGGCCTCGGCCCGGGCCGCGTCGGCGACCCGCTTCGCGTCCGCG
>NZ_JAAALN010000183.1 GCF_009906795.1 Kineococcus siccus | reverse complement strand
GCCCGCGGGGCGTGGTCGGGGCGGCGGAGCCGAACTCCTCCCACCAGGGGGCGACTGGCGCCACGACGACCTCCCTCCCTGCGGGCGCCCGCGCGACGACGCCCTCCCGTCCGGTTCCGACGCCGCGACGCCGCGTGCGGTTCCGCGCCCGGCCGGCGGCTCAGACCCCGGCCAGCGCCTGCGTCCAGTAGGCGCCCCCGGCGACGTCGGCGCGGGCCACCCCGACGTAGTCGAGGTCGCAGTCGAGGATGTTGCGCCGGTGGCCGGGGCTGGCGAGCCAGGCGTCGACGAGACCGCGCGGGGTGAAGGCACCGGCCGCGACGTTCTCGGCCGCGAGCCGCGGCCGGACGCCGAGACCCGCGAGCCGCGTGCGCGGCGAGCTGCCGTCCGCGCCGACGTGCGACATGCGGGCCGTCTCCGCCATGTCGGCGGAGTGCCGCAGCGCGGTGGTGACGAGCTGGTCGGCGAGGGCCAGCGGGGCGCAGCCCGCCTGGACGCGCGCTTCGTTGGTCAGCGCGACGACCTCGAGCGCGAGCTCGTCGGTCAGGGGCAGCACGGGCGCCACGAAGTGCGTCCGGACGGCGCGCGGGGTGGGAGCGGCGGACGCGGGGGCGGCGGCCCCGACGGCGACCGCGGCGGCGAGCACGGCGAGCCCCGCCGCGCTCAGGGGGGCTCGGGCCCGGGGAGTCGTCGTCATGGCCGTACACAACCAGGGACGCCCCGGGCTGCGCGCGCCGTGTGACGTGAACCACACTCTAGGTGAACAGTGGTTGACCGACCGTGGTCGGGACGGCGTGGGCCGGACGCACCACGACACGGCCCTTGCCGGCCCGCTTCGCCGCGTACATCGCCGCGTCCGCCGCGCGCAGCAGGGCGTCCCCGGGGGTGCCCGCGTCCCCGCGGACCACCCCGATGCTCGCCCCGACGCACGCCTCGCCGCCCTCGAGCGCCACCGGCAGCGCGAGCGACTGCAGCAGGCGGGCACCGATGCCGGCCAGGTCGGCCTCCGTCACGTCGGCGTCGGCGCACACGACGGCGAACTCGTCACCGCCCAGGCGCGCCACCGTGTCGGCCGGCCGCACGGCGTGCACCAGCAGGTCCGCCACGCGGCGCAGCAGCTCGTCGCCCGCCGCGTGCCCGAGGGAGTCGTTGACGGCCTTGAAGCCGTCGAGGTCGACGTAGAGGACGCCGACGCCGTCGGCGGGACCGCACGCCGCGACCGCCTGCTCGAGCTGGGCGACGAAGAGCCGGCGGTTGGCGAGCCCCGTGAGGGGGTCGTGCAGGGCCAGGTGCTCCAGGTCCCGCTCGGCCGCCCGGCGCAGGGTGACGTCCTGCACGAGGCAGAACAGGTACGGGTCGCGGCCGCTGGGGTGCAGCACGGTGGCGGACATCTCCGCCCACAGCACCCGCCCGTCGGCGTGCTCGAAGGTGCGCACGCACCGCACGGGCCGCGACGGGTCGGCCACCACGGCGTCGAAGGCGTCGCGGCACGCCGCCACGTCCTCGGCGGGCGCGAGGTCCTGCAGGGTCATGGCCAGCAGCTGGTCCTCGGCGCGCCCCGTGAAGCGCTCCATCGTCTCGTTGACGCGCAGGATGCGGCGCGCGCCGGGCCCGGTCAGGCCCACCATGACCATCCCGACGGGGGCGGTGTCGAAGGCCACGCGGAACAGGCGCTCGGAGTCGGCCAGCTCGGCCTCCGCCGCGAGGCGGGCCGTGAGGTCGGTGGCGAGCAGGATGTGCCCGATCAGCGCGCCGGTGTCGTCGTGCATGGGCGCGTCGGTCAGCATCACGGGCAGCCGGGTCCCGTCGCGGCGCACGTAGGTGGCCCGCTCGGTGTGCGGGCCGTCGCCGTGGGAGGTGCGGAACAGCGCGTCCACGTCGTCGAGGCCCAGGGCGCCGGCGCGGGCGTGCAGCTCACCGCGCACGAGCAGCGGCCGCACGTCCTCGCCGATCGCCTCGGCGGCGGGCCAGCCCAGCATCCGCTCGGCGCCCTCGTTGAACACCGTGATCCGCCCGGTGGTGTCCACCCCGACGATGGCGTGCTCGGTGGCCGCGGACAGGACGCTGGCGAACAGGTCGTGGGCGCGCGCGACCTCCGCCGCGGCGCGCGCCGCGCGGTCGCCGTGGCGGCGGCTCTCGTCGCGGTGCAGCGCGAGGACCAGCGTGACCAGGCCCAGGGCCCCGACGAAGGCCTCGGCCGTCATGGCCTGGAGGTCCGGCGACAGCTCGGCCCACGGGCCGCGCCCGGCCCACGCGCTCAGCACGACGGCCCCCGCGACGGTCACGACGTGCACCGTGGCCTGCGCGGTCGAGCAGCGCAGCGCCACCCAGACGCCCAGCGGCAGCACCGCGAAGGTCAGCGAGACCTCGTGCACGACGAAGAAGGTGAGCACGTAGGCGGCCGGCACGACCACGGCCATCAGCAGCAGCTCGCCCCGGCCGGCGACCGCGGTGGCCCGGGCGTCGTCCGCGCGCGCCACGACGCGGACCGCGACGGCGACGACGACGAAGGTGCTGACCGCGGTCCGCAGGGCCCACTGCCCGAGCGCGAGGACGAGGGGCACGTCGTCGAGCCGCGCGAAGCCCACCACGGCCACCGGCAGGGAGACCAGCGCCCCGGCGCACGAGGCCACCGCGAGGACGCGCAGGTCCGTGGGCGTGCGCAGCCGGAAGCCGCCGGGGCGGGCGCGCCGGTAGGCCCAGCAGAACGCGACCGCCTGCACGGCGGCCGCGAGGCCCAGCAGGGGGGCGGCGCCGGCGGGCGTGCCCGTGAGCACGCGCAGCACCACGGTCAGGAGCACGACCAGGCCGACGTCGACGGCCAGCACGCCGCGGCGCACCGACCCGGCGACCCACAGCGCCCCCGCGGCCGAGGCGGGCCAGAAGATCGCCAGGTGGGCGCCGCCGACCTGGGCCGAGCGGCCGATGAGCGTCGCAGCGGTGAACAGGACGGCCCACACCAGGGTCCGCAGCCACGGTGAGCGCGTCAGCCGGGTGGGCTCACCCGGCAGCGCGACCAGCGGCAGAGCACGCGAGGGCAGAGCAGTCGAGGACCGAGCAGTCGAGGGCGCAGCGGGTGCCGTCGTCACCGCACCACCCTCCGCTCGGAACCGTTCCGCGGCGCCCGGGAGCGGGCGGCCGTCGGGGACGTGATCGGCCGAGCGGAGGGTGGGCTTGAGGGCGGGAGTCAGCCCTTGGAGCTGAACGCGGCGTCGAAGGCGGCCGACGGCGGCTGGATCAGCTCGCCGACCCGGCGGACGAAGGCGAGGGCGTCGGGCGCGCCGCGGAGGCGGTCCACCCCGGCGTCCTCCCACTCCACGCTCGTCGGGCCCTCGTAGCCGATCACGTTGAGCTGGCGGAAGATCGCCTCCCACGGCACGTCGCCGTGCCCGACGGACACGAAGTCCCACCCGCGGCGGGAGTCCGCCCACGGCAGGTGCGAGCCCAGGCGGCCGGCGCGGCCGTCGAGCTGCTTCTTCGAGTCCTTGCAGTGCACGTGGTAGATCCGGTCGGCGAAGTCGCGCAGGAACCCCACCGTGTCGAGGTCCTGCCAGACGAAGTGGCTGGGGTCGAAGTTCAGCCCGAACGCGGGCCGCCGGCCGATGGCCTCCAGCGCCCGCTGCGTCGTCCAGTAGTCGTAGGCGATCTCGCTCGGGTGCACCTCGTGGGCGAACCTCACGCCGACCTCGTCGAAGACGTCGAGGATCGGGTTCCACCGGTCCGCGAAGTCCTGGAACCCGGCCTCGACCATCGCGTCGGGCGTGGGCGGGAACATCGCGACGGTGTGCCAGATCGAGGAACCGGTGAAGCCCGTGACGGTCTTCACGCCGAGCCGCGCGGCGGTGCGCGCGGTGTCCTTCACGTACTCGGCGGCGCGCCGGCGCACGCCCTCCGGGTCGCCGTCGCCCCAGACCGCCGTGGACACGATGTCCTGGTGGCGGGCGTCGATGAGGTCGCACACGGCCTGGCCCGTGAGGTGGGCCGAGATCGTCCAGACCTGCAGGCCGTACCGGGCGAGCGTGGCCAACTTCTCGGCGATGTAGTCGTCGTCGGTGGCGCCGCGCGTGGAGTCGAGGTGGTCGCCCCACGTGGCGATCTCGAGGCCGTCGAAGCCCCACTCCGAGGCGAGGCGGCAGACCTCCTCGAAGGGCAGGTCGGCCCACTGGCCGGTGAACAGGGTGACGGGACGGGGCACGGGGGTCCTCTCAGATCTCGGTGTAGGCGGAGGAGTTCTCGGCGCTGCGCTGCACGGCGTCCAGGACCTGCTGGACCTGCAGGCCGTCGGCGAAGCTCGGGCTCGGGTCGCGGCCGTCGGCCACGGCCCCGAGGAACTCCTGCAGCTCGTGCACGAACGGGTGGTCGTAGCCGAGCCCGTGGCCCGGGGGCCACCAGTTCCCGACGCCCGGGTGGGCCGGGTCGGTCGCGAGGATGCGGCGGAAGCCGTTCTCGGCGTCCGGCAGCGTGCCGTCGAAGAAGTGCAGCTCGTTCATCGACTCGAAGTCGAAGGCGATGCTGCCCTGCGAGCCGTTGACCTCGATCCGCATGCCGTTCTTGCGGCCCAGCGCCATGCGGGAGGCCTCGAACGTCATGAGCGCCCCGCCGTCGCCGCGGCCGAAGAACACCGCCGCGTCGTCCACGGTCACGTCGCCGACCTCGGTCGAGGCCTCGGCCGACAGCCCGGTGTTGGCGCCCGTGCGGGCGGCCTCCAGCGGGCGCTGCTTGACGAACGTCTCGACCGTGCCGCTGACCCCGAGCAGGCGCTGGCCGGTGATGAACTGCGCGGCGTCGATGATGTGCGAGCCGATGTCGCCGAGCGCGCCCGCGCCGGAGCGGTCCTTCTGCAGCCGCCACGTCAGCGGGAACTCCGGGTCGACGATCCAGTCCTGCAGGTACACCGCGCGGACCTGGCGGACCTCGCCCAGGCGCCCGTCCGCCACGAGCTGCCGGGCGAGGCCGATCGCGGGCACCTGGCGGTAGTTGAACGCCACCATGCTGCGGACCCCGCGCGCCGCGGCCGCCTCGGCGGCCGCCGTCATGCGCTCGGCCTCCTCGACGGTCTTGGCCAGCGGCTTCTCGCACAGGACGTGCTTGCCGGCCTCGAGCGCCGCGATGGCGATCTCGGCGTGGCTGTCGCCCGGCGTCAGGACGTCGACGACGTGGATGTCGTCGCGCTCCAGGAGCGGGCGCCAGTCGTCGACCCCCTCCTCCCAGCCGAACTGCCGGGCCGCCGCGGCGGCCCGCCCGGCGTCGCGACCCGCGAGGGCCACGCGCCGGGTGCGGAAGCGCGGGGTGCCGACGTGGTCGACCGTGCGCCAGGCGTGGGAGTGGACGGCACCCATGAAGGAGTGACCGATGACGGCGACGCCCAGCTCGGGCAGTGGTTCGGGTGGTGCGGACACGCGGGGGACCTCCTCGTCGACTGCGGGCATCTAAGCACTGGTGACCGGGTCGAGCCGCCCGGCCGCGAGGGCCTCGCGCACCGACGTCCAGGACGCCAGCACGGCGCGGACGTCCTCGCGCCGCTCGTCTGCCAGGGCCCGGGCGTGGGCGCGCTCGAGGACGTCGTCGACGCGCACGCGCGCCCCCGTCGTCGCGGACTCCACGGCGGCCTCGACCATCACGAGGCTCAGGACGTTCTCGTGCACCTCACCCATGGGCGTGCCGTCCCCGCGCAGCGCGGCGCGGAAGGCGGCCAGGGACCCCGCCACGCCGTCCCCGGGGTCGCAGGCCCCGGCCGCGACGACGCCGTCCTCGGCGTCCAGCACGGGCGCGGCGTCGCCGTCCCACGTCGCGGTGCCCGCGGCGCCGGACAGCCGCCAGGCCCCGTTCCAGGACGTCTCGGCGTGCGGGCTGCACCAGCTGCCGGTGTAGACGTAGCGCAGGCCGCCGCTCATCTCGAACACGGCCGTCGCGGCGGCGTCGCCCGCGTACCAGCTCCAGGAGGGGTTGAACTCCTCGCAGTACACCGACACGGGTTCGGCGCCCAGCAGGAACCGGGCGGTGTCGAACGGGTGGATCGCCATGTCCAGCAGCAGCGGGTGGGCCATCTCCTCGCGGAACCCGCCGAAGTGCGGGGCCCGGAAGAACTCGGTCGTGAGCACGCCGAGCTCGCCCAGCGCCCGCGCCTGCTCCCGGAAGGCGAACACGTGCGGGTTGTAGCGGCGCGACTGGCTGACCACGAACAGCCGGCCGCTGGCCTCGGCGGCCGCGACGAGCGACAGCGCCCGGGCGACGGTGTCGGCCACCGGCTTCTCCCCCAGCACGGGCAGGCCCGCGAAGAGCGCGGCCGTCGTGACGGGGTGGTGGGCCGCCGGCACGGTCACGTTGACGACGGCCTCGGCGCCGCTCTCCCGCGCCAGCGCCACGGCGTCCGCGCCCACCGGCAGGCCGGGCACCCCCGCGTCCGCGGCGGCGGAGCGGGCCGCCGCGAGGTCGAGGTCGACGATGCCGGCGAGCTCGACGTCGGGCGAGGCCTGGATCGCGGCGAGCCACGTGCGGCCCATGGCCCCGGCGCCGACCAGGACGACCCGCAGCGCGTCCGCGGCGGCGGGAGTCACTGCGCCGCCTGCGCTTCCAGGGCGGCCCGCGCCTCGTCGCTCAGGGCGCCGCCGTAGCTGTGGCCGGTGTAGAAGTCCTCGGTCTCGTAGCGCAGCAGCGTGGGCTCGGCGCGCTCGGGGCGCACGGTCACGGCCCACTGCACGGCGTTGGAGATCACCCGGCGCACGCCCTGGTGGAAGTAGACGGGGTAGTCCTGGTCGCCGGGCTTGAAGTAGAAGACCTTGCCGTGGCCGCGCTTGAACGTGCAGCCGGAGCGGAACACCTCACCGCCGGAGAACGAGGAGATGAACACCAGCTCGTCGGGCGCGGGGATGTCGAAGAACTCCCCGTACATCTCGTCCTCCTCGATCACCATGGGGTGCGGGACGCCCTGCGCGATGGGGTGCGTCGGGTCCACCGTCCACACCAGCTCGCGGTCGTGCTCGCTGCGCCAGCGCAGCGTGCACGACGTGCCCATCAGCCGGCCGAACACCTTCGACCAGTGCCCGGAGTGCAGGACGATGAGGCCCATCCCCGCCAGCACGTGGCGGTGCACGCGGTCGACGACCTCGTCGGCGACCTCGCCGTGCGCCGCGTGCCCCCACCAGGTCAGGACGTCGGTCTCGCGCAGGACCTCCTCGGTCAGGCCGTGCTCGGGCTCGTCCAGGGTCGCGGTCCGCACCACGACCCCCTCGCCGAGGTTCGCGACGAGGCCCTCGGCCAGGGCGCCGTGGATGCCGGTCGGGTACCGCTCGGCGATCTCGGGCTCGAGCTGCTCGTGGCGGTTCTCGTTCCACACGGTCACGCGGATCGGGCTGCTCACTGGTCCTCCTGGGGGTCGTTCGATGCGCATCGATGCGCCTCGGGCGGGGGTGGCCGTCGGGCGGGGCCGACGGGCGCGGTCAGCCCGCGGCCGCCGCGGGCCGGGGGTGCCGGCTGGAGGCGCGGCGGGTCAGGGCCGCGGGCACGAGCTCGACCTCACCGGGCGGCGCGGCGCCGTCGAGCAGGGTGAACAGCGTGCGCATGACGCGGCGCGAGACGTCGCGCGGCTGCGTGGAGACCCCGGTGACGGGGACCTCCTCGGCCTCCGCCTCGGCGTCGGTCGTCAGCGCCAGCAGGTCGACGTCGGTGCCCGGCCGCACGCCGCGGCGCTGCAGGCCCGCGACCACCTCCGACAGGAACGACGTGCACACGAGCGCCGGGGGCGGCCCGCCCGCGCCCAGCACCCGCTCGAGCGCGCGGTCGACGTCCTCGCGCCCGCGCGGCACGTCGTGCCAGTCCAGGGCGACGCCGCGCCGCGCGGCGGTGGCCTCGGCCGCGCCCCGGAAGCGCGGGACGTAGTTGATGTCGCCGCCGGCGAACCCGGGCGGCCACGCGAGCACGGCGACCCGGTCGTGGCCCAGGTCGGCGGCCTCCTCCAGGAGCAGGGTGGCCGCGGCCTCGAAGTCGAAGTCGACGCAGTGCAGGCCCGTGGTGTCCGCCGGCAGGCCGATGAGCAGCGCCGGGACGCCCAGGGCGCGCACGGCGGGGATCCGCTCGTCGTGCGTGGAGATCTCCATCATGACCAGCGCGTCACACAGCGAGCGGCCCGCCAGCCGCTGCAGGCCCGCCGTGCCCTCGTCCGCGGTGACCAGGAGGACGTCGTGGTCGCGCGCCCGGGCGGCCAGCGCGATCTCCTCGACGAAGGCCATCAGCCCGTGCGCGTTGACCTCGCTGCGGAAGGGCACGACCAGCCCGACGACGTTGGTCCGCTGGCTGGCCAGGGCCCGGGCACCCGCGTGCGGCTGGTAGGTCAGCTGCTGCATGGCGTCCTCGACCAGGCGGCGGGTCCTCGCCGAGATGGGCCGCTTGCCGCTCATGACGTAGGAGACGGTGCTCTGGGAGACCCCGGCGATGCGCGCGACGTCCTTGCTCGTGGGCACTCTGGCCACGTCGCCTCCCCGGACCCGTCCTCGTCGGCGGGCAGCACCACGCAGCGCCCGTCGATGCGTATCGACGGGACTCTAGTGGCCCGGCGTGCGGCGCACAACCACCCCCGCGCGTCAGACTGCCGGAGGGACGCCCCACCGTCGAGCCCGCGCCCCCTCGACGCTCAAGGTGACCCGCGCGCGTGCCGACGACCCCCTGACCGCCCGACCAGCAGGGAGCTCCCCCGTGGACGCGGACGAGGGTGCGGGTGCGGCGGCGGC
>NZ_JAAALN010000182.1 GCF_009906795.1 Kineococcus siccus | reverse complement strand
CCCCCGCCCCGCGCAGCCGTCCGCGACGCCGGGTGCGCTCGCTGCTGGGCGCCGGCGTCTGCGCGGGCCTGGTCGCCGGTGGCCTGTCCGGGGCCGGGACGGTCGCGGGCGCGGCGCCCGTCCCGCTCGCCCCCGCCCGGCAGGCGGTCGCCACCGGCTACGGGGGAACGGTCGCCAGCGTCGACCCCGACGCGACGCAGGTCGGCCTGGACGTGCTGCGCCGCGGGGGCAACGCCGTCGATGCGGCCGTCGCCACGGCCGCCGCCCTGGGCGTCACCGAGCCCTACTCCGCGGGTGTCGGCGGCGGCGGGTTCCTCGTCAGCTACGACGCGCGCACGCGCCGGGTCAGCACCATCGACGGCCGGGAGACGGCACCCGCCGCCCTCACCGAGACCGGGTTCCTCGACCCGGCGACCGGCTCACCCCGGCCGTTCGCGGACCTCGTGAACTCCACGCTGTCGGTGGGCGTGCCGGGGACCCCGGCGACGTGGGACGCCGCCCTGCGTCGGTCGGGGACGATGCCGCTGGCCGACGTGCTGTCGGGAGCCCGCTCGCTCGCGGAGCGCGGCTTCGTCGTCGACGGGGAGTTCCACGACCAGACCGTCGCCAACGCGGAGCGGTTCGCCGACTTCTCCTCCACGGCCGACCTCTTCCTGCCGGGCGGCGAGGCCCCTGCGGTGGGATCGGTGTTCCGCAACCCCGACCTCGCCCGGACCTACGGCCTGCTCGCCGAGCACGGCGTCGGGGCGCTGTACGGCGGCGAGCTGGGCCGCGCCGTCGTCGACACGGTGACCGCGCCACCCGTGGCCCCCGGCGTGGAGCGCGAGGTTCTGCGCGGGGCCATGACGCTGGACGACGTGGCGGCCTACCGGGCCGTGCCCCGCAAGCCCACGCGCGTGCGGCACGCCGGTCTGGACGTCTACGGCATGCCCGCCCCGAGCAGCGGCGGCACCACGGTCGGCGAGGCCCTGAACATCCTGCGGGCGAAGGGGTCCGGGTACACCGGCGCCGACCTGGAGCACCTCCGCCTCGAGGCCGCGGCGCTCGCCTTCGCCGACCGCAACCGGTACGTGGGCGATCCCGACGTCGTCGACGTCCCGCAGCGGGAACTGCTGTCGTCGAGGTTCGCGGCGTCGCGCGCGTGCCTCGTCGACGTGGCCTCGACGCTGCCCCGGCCCCTCGCGGCGGGCGCCCTGCACACCGGCGTGTCCTGCCCGGCCGGGGGCCCGGCGAACCCCACGCCGTACGAGGGCGAGTCGACCACCCACCTCGTGACGGCGGACGCCCAGGGCAACGTCGTGTCGTACACCCTGACCATCGAGCAGACGGGCGGCAGCGGGATCGTCGTGCCGGGGCGCGGGTTCCTGCTCAACAACGAGCTGACCGACTTCAACGCGGCCCCGGTCGTCGCCGGGCAGCCGGACCCGAACCTGCCCGGGCCGGGCAAGCGCCCGCGCAGCTCGATGGCGCCGACGATCGTCCTGCAGGGGTCCCGGCCGCTGCTCGCGACCGGGTCGCCCGGGGGCGCGACCATCATCGGCACCGTGCTCGGCATCCTCGTCAACCGCCTCGACGGCGGGATGGACCTGCCCGCCGCGATCGCGGCCCCGCGCGTGTCCGAGCAGAACGGGGTCCGCGCCACCGCCGAGCAGGCCTACGTCGACTCCCCGCTGGGCGTCGAGATGCAGGCGCGCGGGCACGCCCTGACTCCCACCGACGAGATCGGTGCCGCCGTCGGGCTGGAGTTCCTCGCCGACGGCCGGATCCAGGCCGTGGCGGAGCCCGAGCGCCGGGGCGGCGGGGCCGCCGGCGTGGTCCACCCCGCGCCCTGACGGTCCGCCGCGCTGACGGTCGGCTCCGCCCTGCGCTGACGTTCGGCTCCGACCCGCGCTGACGTCGGCACGGCGCCGCGGGTGCTCGGCCGCCCGTCGCGCGGGTGGCCGCCCCGGGCGTCGGGGTGGGTCTCACGCCGGCGCCGTGGTGGCGCTCACCCGGCGTCGGCGACCTCCTCCTCCGGGCGCGGCGGCACGGTCTCGTCGACCTCGAGCTCGGGGACCGCGTCGTGGCTGGGCTGGTCGGCCGGCTGGCCGTCGGTGGGCTGGCCGTCGGTGGGCTGGCCGTCGTGGGTGGGGGCACCGGAGTCGCTCATGCCGGAACGCTACGGCGCGGGTGCCGTGTGGCACGGGCCGACGGCCCAGGACCGGGGCCCCCGTCCGCCGGCCAGGAGGCCGACGAGGACGCCGACCAGGACGCCGACCGGCGCGCCGACCAGGACGCCGACCGGAACTTCGACGGGGACGGCGACGAGGGTGCAACCGGCCGGCCCCCGGCTGCGTCGGAGGCCGTGCGGACCGCCGGATCGCCCGGCGCCCCTCGAGCAGCCCAGGAGGTCACCATGGCCAGCACCCGAGCCACCGCCACGCGCACCGCTGCCCGCCTCGTCGTCGCGGGCAGCGCCGTCGCCACGCTGGCCCTCGTCGCCGGCCCCGCCGTCGCGGCACCCGCCGACGCCTCCGCCACCACCGCCGACGTGACGGCCGCCGTCCAGACCTCCCCCGCCACGGCGGGCGTCCCGCGCGAGGCGTACACCGTGGCCGACGTCCGCACGGCTGCGTCCGACGCCGCTTGGGCCGGCGCCGCGATCGTGCCGACGGGGGACGACCTGGACCCCGCGACCGTGGTGCTGCACCTCGTCGGTGGGGTCTGGACGGTCGTCGACCTGGGCACCGCGCAGGTCGGCTGCGGCACCGCGCCGGCCGTCGTCGCCGTCGACCTGGGTCTCGGCTGCTGACTCCCCGGCGCGGGTGCCCCGTCCGCACGGCGCAGCGCGACGGACGGGACGACCCGGCCGGCGCTCAGCCCAGGTCGAAGTCCGACTTGCGGATCAGGCCGTGCACCCCGGTCGTGCGGTCCACGACCTGCGAGACGTGGAAGTCGGTCGCCGCGCTGAGGTAGGCGTACGCGACCGGCCCCGGCATGCCGAGGTCGCCCGTCAGGAACTCCAGCGCGTGACGCACCGCGGTCTTCATGGCCACGTCGAGGTCCGTGCCCTGCGCACCGCCCTCGGGACCGTCGGGGTCGCTGAGGCCGATGGGGATCCAGTGCTCCGGGGTCTCGGCGAAAGGGCTGTCCGCCGCGGCCTTCGGCGCCCCGTCCCCGGGTCGCACCACGGTCAGGCGCAGGGTCGCCCGCAGGGAACCCTCCATGGCCGTCAGCGCCACCTCGCCGTCGCCCTGCGCCATGTGCGGGTCGCCGATGAAGAACTTCGCCCCCGGGACGCGGACGGGCAGGTACAGGGTGGACCCCACGACCAGGTCCTTGATGTCGATGTTCCCGCCGGTGTCGGTGGGCGGCACCGAGTCCACGAGCGAGCGCGTGTCCCGCGCGACCCCCATCAGACCCAGGAACGGGCGCAGGGGGAACCGCGCCGTCACGGGCCCCGGCAGCGACCCGGTGAGCGAACCGCCCGTCGCGGACACGGGGGTGAAGACGCTGACCTCGCCGCCGACGTTGAAGTACTCGGCCAGGGACGCGTCGCCCTCCCACTGCTCCGGGAACTCCCCGGGCAGCGCGCCCTTGCCGTGGCGGTTGGAGATGACGCCGTAGGGGACCCGCAGCGCGAGGTCGAGCACCTCCACCTTCAGCACGTCGCCGGGTTCCGCCCCGGTCACCGCGACCGGCCGGTTGACGACGTGCGGACCGGGGCCGTCGTGCGGGGTGTGGGCGGCGATGGCGACCGCGTCGCGCAGCACGTCCCGCTCCCGCACCCCGAAGCCCGTGAAGTAGCCACGGGGGTCGTTCCCCTGGTCCTCGAGGATCCCCTCGTGGGACACCGTGTCGATGGTGACGACGGACCCCGAGGCCACCACGGCGGCGGGTTCGGTGTCGCGGTTGGGCAGGCGCCCCCACAGCACCGTCGAGGGGTCGGTGCGGACGTAGGTCCCGGAGCGCGGCCCGCGGCCGGGCTGCAGCACCGGGGGGAGCCGGCCCCCCGTCGACGAGGCCGTCGACGAGGACGCCGCGGAGGTCGTCGACGCGGACGCCGGGGAGGCGGTGACCAGGGTTCCGGCCGTGGCGGTGAGACCCGCCGCGGCGCGCAGGACGGAGCGTCGGCGGAAGGACGCGGGGGACGAGGGCGTGGGCTGCTTCACGTCGGTCACCTCAGCAGTCCCGCGTGTCACCGGTGTTGCCGGCCGGTTGCGCCGCCGTGACGCGCCCGCCGGTAGCGTCGTCGGGTGCCCGCTGACCTCATCGGAACCGACGCGCCCGCACCTCGCTGGGGACCCCGGCTGCGCAGCCGCCTCGCTCACCTCATCGCCGGCGGGCCGGTCGCGGTGCCCGAGGTCGTCGGCGAGGGAGGGCTGACGCAGGCGCAGGCCCTCGAGGTCCTCGACGCCCTCGTCCGGATGGCGGAGGCCCTGCTGTCCTGCGGCGCTCCCGCCGCCGACGTCACCGCCCTGACCCTGCGCGCCGCCCACGGATCGGGGTTGCGGCACACGCAGGTCGACATCACGTTCACGGCCGTCATCGTCTCCACGGCCGGCGCCGGCCCCGCTCCGCTGACCGCCGTGCGCGTCGTGCAGGTCCGGGCCACGGACTACTCGCGCCTCTCGGCGCTGTACGAGGTCGCCCACGACGCGGGTGAGGGCCTGTCCGCCGAGGAGGTCGGGGCGCGGCTGCGCCGGGTGCTGTCCCAGCGGCGGCCCTACCGTCGGTGGATCTCCGGGACCGCGGCCGTCGGGCTGGCGGCGTCGGTGGCCGTCCTGCTGGGCGGGACGTGGGCGGTCGCCGTGGCGGCGGCGCTGACGACCACGGTGCTGCAGCTGGTCCTCGCGGCCGCCAACGCCCGGGGTCTCCCGGCGTTCTTCCAGCAGGTCGTCGGGGCGGCCTTCGCGACGTCGGTCGCGCTGGCGCTCCTCGTGTGGCAGCCGTACCTGCCTGCGTGGCTGGGGCCCTTGCCGCCCTCGCTGGTCGTGGGCTCCGGCATCGTCGTGCTGCTGGCGGGACTGTCCCTCGTGGGCTCGGCGGAGGACGCCATCTCGGGGTTCTACGTGACGGCGGGTGCGCGGGCCTTCGAGACGATGCTGCTGACGACCGGCCTCGTCCTGGGCATCGCGGGCGTCCTGGACCTGGGGCAGCGCGCGGGCATCGCCCTCAGCCTCACGTTCGCCGAGGTGCAGGGCTACCCCGTGGGGGTCGAGGTGGTGGCGGCCGCCGCGGCCGCCATGACGTGGGCCGTGTCCGGGTACGCGGACCTGCGCGCCGTCGTCATCGCCGGTGTCGTGGGGGCCCTGGCCTGGGCCGCGTTCGTCGCCGGCACGAACCTCGGGCTGGGCCCCGTCGCGGCGTCCGGCCTGGCGGCCCTGGTCGTCGGGTTCCTGGCCGAGGGGACCGCGTGGCGCTGGAACGTGCCCGGTGTCGTCATCTCGATCTGCGGCATCGTCGCGCTGCTGCCCGGCCTCGCCATCTACCGCGCCATCTTCACGGTCGTGGGCGGGGGAGTCTCCTCGGGGCTGGCCCAGTTCGTCTTCGCCCTGGGCACGGCGCTGGCCCTCGCGGCGGGGGTGACGCTGGGCGAGTTCTGCAGCACCCCGCTGCGGCGGGAGTTCGACCGGGTGGAGCAGCGCGTCCGGCGCCGGTCGCTCAGCCGGCAGTTCTGACGCGCGTCCGGCGTCCTCCGGTGGGCGGTGCGGTGCCTTGGTCGCGTCCATACGGGGGAACGTAGGCCCGGCCTCCGACACGACCCGTCCCCCGCTGCGACGTCCTGCAGCGCAGCAGGTCTGCGCGCAGGCTGCGGTCCGCCGGGTCCACAGGCCCACGCCGGCGCGGTCCTGTGGACGACGCCCGCCGGGGTGCGGAGCGTCCTCCACCCTGTGCCCGTGCCTCTTCTCACCGCGACCTCAGCCGGCCGACCCGTCTCAGGACGCGGTGTCGACCGCCCGCAGCCGGCGGTCCAGGGGCCCGGTGACGAGGGCGAGCAGGTCCTCGTCGGCGAGGGCCTGCCGGTCCTCGTCCGGGACCGTCGTCGCGACGAGCAGTTCGCGCGCCCCCGTGCGCCGCACGAGCCCCTCCAGAGCGTCCGCGACGTCGGCGGCGGTTCCCGACACCGTGCGCGCGAGCGCGTCCTCGACCGTGCGGCGCTCGCGCGGCGTGAGCCTCTCGAGGTCGACGCTGCCCGCGGCCGGCAGGGGCGGGAACTCACCGCGGGACCGGGCGACCGCCAGGCTCCAGGCCTGGGGCAGGAGCTGCCGCCGGGCCTCCTCGGCGCTGTCGGCGACCAGCACGTCGACCGACAGGGTCGTGCGGGGGCGCGGCACCCCCTCGGAGGGCCGGAACTCGCGGCGGTAGCCGGCCAGGGGGCCCGGTCCCTCCAGCGCGGGCCCGCCGACCACGACCGGCAGGCCGAACCGGGCCGCGGTGGCCAGCCCCCGGTTCGTCGCCAGCAGGAACACCGGGGGAGCGCCGACCGCCGGGCGCACGGTCACCTCGCCGCGGCCGTGGAGGAACTGCAGGAGGTGGTGCAGCCGGTCCTCGAACCCACCGGTGCCCGGTGCGGAGCCGTCGAGGGCGCGGCGCACGGGAGCGGTGAAGCCGAGCGAGCGGCCGACGCCCAGGTCGATCCGGCCGGGGTGCAGCGCGCCGAGGACGGCGAACTGCTCCGCGACGACGAGGGGGACGTGGTTCGGCAGCATCACCCCACCGCTGCCGACGCGGATCGTGGAGGTGGCCGCGGCGACGGCCGCGAGCAGGACGGCGGGCGCCGAGCCCACGACCCCGGGCACCGCGTGGTGCTCGGCGACCCAGAACCGGTCGAAGCCGGTGGCCTCCGCGCGCTGCGCCCGCTGCACGGTCGCCCGCACCGCGTCGGCGTCCGACGCGCCCGCCCTCGTCCGGGACCGGTCGAGGAGGGAGACCGCGAGGGGGGTGCGCATGGTGCCGGTGACAACGCCCGGGCCGACCGGAACCGTCCCGCGGTCCGGCTCGCGGGGCGGCGGGCACGCAGTGCTGCCCTCCCGGATGCGACGCGGTCGCGGAGCAGTTCCCGGGCCGCCGCGCGCCTCGTCCCCGGCCCGCCGCACACCGGGCCTGTCGCACGGCCGGCCCGCGCATCGGATAGACAGGACCCCGTGCTGCACGTCCACCGGTCGGAGAGCGCCACGGCGCTCGTCGCCGGGCTCGCCGAGGTGCTGCGCAGCACACCCGGGGACCCCTTCGCGGCCGACCTCGTGGCGGTCGGCGCCAAGGGCACCGAGCGGTGGATCGCCCAGCGCCTCTCCCACCACCTGGGCGCCGCGGAGGGTGCGGGCGACGGCATCTGCGCCCGCGTGGACTTCACGAGCCCGGCCGCGCTGCTCGACGCGGCGGTGGCCGCGGCGAGCCCGGACTCCGCCGCGTCGGTGGAGCGCTGGGCCCGCGACCGCCTCACGTGGCACGTGCTCGACGTCCTGGACGCGCTGGCCGACGACGGCGCCGACGCGCGGTTCGCCGTGCTGCGCCACCACCTGCGCAGCGTCGAGGGCGGGGGCTCGCCCCGGGTCCGGCGGGTGGCGGCCGCGGAGCGCCTGGCCGGGCTCTTCGTCCGCTGCGCGGCGGCGCGCCCGGAACTCCTCTGCCACTGGGCCGCAGGCGCCGACGACGGCCTCGGGGGAGTCCCGCTGCCCGACGACCTCCGCTGGCAGCCCGAGCTGTTCCGCCGGGTCCGCGAGCACGTGGGGGTGCCGTCGCCCGCCGAGCTGCTCCCCGAGGCGTGCCGGGTCCTGCGCGCCGAGCCCGGCACCACCGACCTGCCGGACCGCCTCAACGTCTTCGTCGTGACCCGCCTGGCGAGCGCCCGGCTGCAGGTGCTCGCCGCCCTCGCCGCGCACCGCGACACCCACCTGTGGCTGCAGCACGCCAGCCCGGCGATGTGGGAGGCGCTGCAGCGCCACCGGCCCCCCGGCGGGGACCGTGCGCTCGCCGAGGCGGTCGCCCAGCGCAGCGTGCGGCACCCCCTGCTGCTGTCCCTGGCCCGCGACGTCCGGGAGCTGCAGGTGCGCCTCGGCGCCCTTGCGCCCGGGTCCACGGACCGCCACCACCCTGGCCCCCCGGCCCCGGCGACGCTGCTGGGCGCGCTCCAGCGCGACCTCGCGGCGGACCGCTGCTCGCCCGTGCGCGAGCGCCCGGTGCTGGCGGCGGGCGACACCTCGGTGCAGGTGCACGCCTGCCACGGCCGGGCCCGGCAGGTGGAGGTGCTGCGCGAGGTCGTCCTCGGCCTGCTCGACGGGGACCGCACGCTGCAGCCGCGCGACGTGCTCGTCATGTGCCCCGACGTGGAGACCTTCGCCCCGCTCGTCACCGCGGTGTTCAGCACCGACAGCCACCCGGGCGGCTCCCTGCGCGTCGCCGTCGCCGACCGCTCCCCCCTGCAGACCAACCCGCTGCTGAGCGTGGCCGCGCGGCTGCTCGAGCTCGGGGCCGGGCGCGTCACCGCCACGGACGTGCTGGACCTCGCCGGCGCGTCCGCGGTGCGCCTGCGCTTCGGCTTCGACGACGAGGCGCTGGAGCAGGTGCGGGAGTGGACCGTGGACGCGGGCGTGCACTGGGGGCTGGGGCCCGGCCACCGCGGTGCCTGGGACCTGGCCGACCTCGCCCAGGGGTCGTGGCGCGCCGGGCTCGACCGCGTGCTCGTCGGCGTCGTCCTCGACGGGGGCGACGGGGACGTCCTGCTCGCGGCGGACGCGCGGGCCGCGGA
>NZ_JAAALN010000181.1 GCF_009906795.1 Kineococcus siccus | reverse complement strand
CGGTCCAGCCCCGCCCGGTCCAGGTCCACTGGGGCCGCAGGGGCCTCGTCCCCCGCCGCAGGGTTCCCGCCGTCGGGGCCCCCGCCGTCGGGGCGACCGCCGTCCCGCACCCCGGTCCGCGGCCCCGGCAGCGGCGTGTTCACGCGGTGGGCCGCGAGCCCGTCGACGGGACCGGCCGAGGGCGGCCCGGCCGGCAGGCGCAGCGGCCGCGGGCGTGCACAGGCGGCCGCCGCCTCGGCGAGCTCCCCCGGCGTCGGGCGGCGCGACGGCTTGGCGTGCAGACCCCGGCGCAGCACGGCCAGCAGGTCCTGCGACGTGCCGGGCGGCAGCTCGGCGCCCTTCGGACGACCCGGCCCGCGCCGTCCCGCGGGTGGCGGGGCACCGGTCAGGGCGCACCAGCACACCGCGGCGAGGCCGTAGACGTCGCCGGCCGCCCCGGACCCGCCCGTGAGGGCGGCCGGGTCGCTGAAGCCCGGAGTGCCCAGCACGCTGCCCGGCCGCCGGCCCAGCGCCCGCGCGACCCCGAGGTCGGCCAGCAGGGGCCCGCCCCGCGCGTCGAGCAGCACGTTGCCCGGGCTCAGGTCGCCGTGCACGACGCCCGCGGCGTGCAGCTCCTCGAGCGCGGGCCCGAGGGCCGTGAGCAGGCCCACGACCTCGGCCGCGCCCAGGCGCCGGCGGCTGCGGAGCAGGCCGGCGAGGCTGCCGCCCGCCGCGAGGTCGAGCACGAGGACGGGGCGGCCCTGCGCGTCGCGGGAGATGTCGTGCACGGCCACCAGCCGCGGGTGGCGCACGCGCCGCAGCAGCGACAGCTCGCGCAGGAGCTCGGTGCCGCCGGCCAGCGCGGTGTCCGGGTGCAGCACCTTCAGCGCCCGCCGCTGCCCGTCGGGCCCGGTGCCCGCCCACACCGACCCGCTGCCGCCCGACCCGAGCTCCTCGCCGACCTCGTAGCCGTCGACGACGGGCCGCCGGGGACCCAGCTCCGCGGCGAGCAGCAGCGCGCGGGCACCGCCGCCCGCGAGGTGCACGACCCCCGGCGCCCCGGACGCGGCCACCGGCGCCGCGGTGGACGCCACGGAGGAGGACGTCGGCTCCCCCGCGTGCCGGCCCCCCGACCCGGCGGGCGCGCCGCGGTCACCGAGGCCGGTCGCGTCGGCGTCGTCGTCGAACCAGCTGTCGAGGCTCACGGGAGCAGCCAAGCGCACCGCGGCCCGCGCCCGCGGGCGTCGTCCACAGGCGTGATCACGACCACTCCCGCTCCGGGCGGGCCCGCCCGTGCCCGCCTGGGTAGGCTCCCAGCGTGATCGACAGTGCCGCAGCGTCCCTGCCCACGTCCGCCGACGTCGTCGTGGTGGGAGCCGGAGTCGCGGGTCTCGCCTGCGCCAAGCACCTCGCGGCCGTCGGGGTCGACGTGGTCGTCGTCGAGGCCGCCGACGGCGTCGGCGGGCGGGTGCGCAGCGACGTCGTGGGCGGCTTCCGCGTCGACCGCGGCTTCCAGCTGCTGAACCCCGGCTACCCCGAGGTCACCAAGGTCCTCGACGTCCCCGCCCTGCAGCTGCAGACCTTCGACGCGGGGGTGGCCGTCGCCCGGGGCGGGGTCGTCTCGGCGGTGCGGGACCCGCGCCGGCACCCGGCGGGCGTGCTCGGGGCGCTGCGCTTCCCCCTCGGCACCCTCGGTGAGAAGGCCGCCCTGGTCCGGTGGGCGCTCGCGTCGGCGTCGGCGGCCGACCTGCGCCGCGAGGACGGCACGTGGGCCGAGGCGCTCGACGAGGCGGACGTGCGGGGCGAGCTGCGCCACAGCGTGGTCGAGCCGTTCCTGGCCGGCGTCCTGGGCGAGGCGGCGGGCACGACGTCGCGCCGGTTCGTCGACCTTCTGGTGCGCACGTTCCTGCGCGGCACCCCCGGGCTGCCCGCGGCCGGCATGCAGGCCGTCCCCGACCAGCTGGCCGCAGCCCTGCCCGCGGGCAGCGTGGTGACCGGGGTCGAGGTCGCGCACGTCGGGCACGGGCCGCGCTCGCTGGTCGTGGAGACGCCGCAGGGCGGGCTCAGCACCTCGGCCGTCGTCGTCGCGACGGGCGGGGAGGCCGCCGCGCACCTGACCGGCCTGCCCGAGCCCGGGGCGCACGACCTCGGCACCTTCTGGTTCGCGGCGGACTCCTCGCCGGCGCCGGGCAGCCGCGAGAAGCTGCTGCACCTGGACGGCGACCGCACGGGACCCGTCGTGAACTCGGCGGTGGTCTCGGCCGTGGCGCCCGGCTACGTCCTCGCGGCGGCGGACCACCGCGCGCTGGTCTCCGCTCAGGTGCTGGGCGCCGACGTCGGCCCCGACGTCGAGGCCGCCGTGCGCACGCAGCTCGCGCGGATCTACGGCGTCGACACGCGGCCGTGGGCGCTCGTGGCGGCGCACTCGATCCGCCGGGCGCTGCCCGTCGTGGCCCCGCCCTTCGAGGGCGCGCAGCCCGTCGACCTGGGCGAGGGCATCGTCGTCGCGGGCGACCACCGGGAGAACGCGTCGCTGCAGGGGGCGCTCGTCTCGGGCCGCCGCGCCGCCGACGCCGTGCTCACGGGGCTGGGCTACGGCCGCCGGCCCGCGGTGCTCACGGCGTGAGCGCGGCGCAGCCCACCGTGCTGGCCACCTCGGGGGGCTGGCGGTGGGGGCCGCGCGGGCGCGACTGGGCCCCCCTGGCGCACCACGCGGTCACGCTGGCCCGCGTGCCCACGGGCCGTCGGCCCCGCGTCTGCCACCTCGGCACCGCGATGGGCGACCAGCTCTCCGCGACCGCGGACGTCTACGCCGCCGGGGCCCGCGCCGGCTTCGAGACGAGCGTGCTGGACCTGTTCCCCATGCCGTCGGTGGACGACGTCACGGCCCACCTCCTCGCGCAGGACGTGGTCTGGGTGAACGGCGGCTCGGTCGTCAACCTCCTCGCGGTCTGGCGGGCCCACCGCCTCGACGAGGCGCTGCGCACCGCGTGGCAGTCGGGCGTCGTGCTCGCGGGCGTGAGCGCCGGGTCGATCTGCTGGTACCGGGGCGGGCCGACGGACTCCTACGGCCCGACGCTGCGGCCGGTCACCGACGCGCTCGGCTTCCTGCCCTACGGCAACGGCGTGCACTACGACAGCGAGGCCCAGCGCCGCCCGCTCGTGCACGCCATGGTCGCCGACGCGACCCTCGGCGAGACGCACTGCACCGACGACGGCGTGGGCATGGTCTACGCCGGGACCGACCTCGTCGAGGCGGTCGGCGAGATCGCCGGCCGGGGCGCCTACGTGGTGCGCCGCAACGCGTCCGGGACCGGCGTGACGGAGACGCGGATCGAGCCGCGGCTGCTGCCCGGCAGCCGCTGACCCCCGACGTAGGGTGACGCGCGTGACGACGAGCGTCGAGGTCCGGGTGCAGCGCGTCGGCCTCGGTGCGGACCTCGTGGACTACCGCGAGGCGTGGGCGCTGCAGCGCCGGCTGCAGGACGAGGTCGCGGCGGGCGAGCGCGGCGACACGGTCCTGCTCCTCGAGCACTCCCCCGTCTACACGGCCGGCCGGCGCACGAACTCCTGGGAGCGGCCCGTCGACGGCACCCCCGTCGTCGACGTCGACCGCGGGGGCCGCATCACGTGGCACGGCCCCGGTCAGCTCGTCGGCTACCCGATCGTCCGGCTGCGCAGCGGCCTCGACGTCGTCGGCTACGTCCGCCGCCTCGAGCAGCTGCTGCTGGACGTCGCGGCCCGCTTCGGCGTCACGGGCCACCGCGTCCCCGACCGCACGGGCGTCTGGGTGGCGTGCGCGGAGCCGGCGGTGCCCGGCGGCCCGGCCGAGCGCAAGGTCGCCGCCATCGGGGTCCGGGTCGCCCGGAGCGTGACCATGCACGGGTTCGCGCTCAACTGCGACACCGACCTGCGGGGCTTCGGCACGATCGTCCCCTGCGGGCTCACCGACGCCGGCGTCACCTCGCTGACCGCCGAGGCCGGCCGCCCCGTGGGCGTCCTGGACGCCGCGGCCGTCGTCGAGGAGCTGCTGCCGGCGGCGGACCTGCCCGGCTGACGGTTCCCCTCAGAGCTGCGGCGCGACCTCGGCGGCGACCAGCTCGACGTGGTCGAGGTCGGCGAGGTC
This sequence comes from Kineococcus siccus, assembly GCF_009906795.1. Taxonomy (GTDB): domain Bacteria; phylum Actinomycetota; class Actinomycetes; order Actinomycetales; family Kineococcaceae; genus Kineococcus; species Kineococcus siccus. The sequence goes on along the minus strand of NZ_JAAALN010000181.1, from coordinate 4,630 downwards.
CATGACCTGCAGGTAGAAGCGCTCGACGCCGATGGCGCGGTAGGCCTGGATCTTCTCGACCACCTCGCCGGGCGTGCCCGTGAGGCCGTTCTGGCGCAGCTCGTCGACCTCGCGGCCGATCGCCGCGGCCCGGCGCGCGACCTCGGCGTCGTCGCGGCCCACGCAGACGACGAGCGCCGTCGAGAACACCATCGTCGCCGGGTCGCGGTCGATGTCCCGGCAGGCCTGCGTGACCCGCTCGACGAGCTCCTGCGTCTCCGCGACGGGCTTGAAGGCCCCGTTGAACTCGCCCGCGTACCGGGCCGCGAGCGCCGGGGTCCGCTTCCTGCCGCCCCCGCCGATGATGAGCGGCACGGGCGACTGGACGGGCTTCGGCAGGGCCGGGGAGCCGGCCAGCTGGTAGTGCGTGCCCGCGAAGTCGAACGTCTCGCCGACCGGCGTGGACCACAGGCCCGTGAGGACCTGCAGCTGCTCCTCGAAGCGGTCGAAGCGCTCCCCCAGCGGCGGGAAGGGGATCCCGTAGGCCGCGTGCTCCTCGGCGTACCAGCCCGTGCCCAGCCCGAGGTCGACGCGGCCGCCGGACATCTCGTCGACCTGCGCGACCTGGATGGCGAGGACGCCCGGGTGCCGGAAGGTCGCGGAGGTGACGAGCGTGCCGAGCCGCACCCGGGAGGTGTCGCGCGCGAGCGCCGCCAGGGTCGTCCACGCGTCGGTCGGCCCGGGCAGACCGGTGCCCCCCATGGTCAGGTAGTGGTCGGAGCGGAAGAACCCCGCGTAGCCGGCGTCCTCGGCCGCGACCGCGACGCGGCGCAGGTCCTCGTAGGTCGCGCCCTGCTGGGGCTCGGTGAAGATGCGCAGATCCATGCCCGGATCCTCGCGGACGCCGCCGCCGGGCGCTCAGCCGGGTCTGGAAGGGTCGAGCGCATGAGCGAGACGCTGCCCGACGACACCCGCGGTCCGACCCCGCCCGCGTGCCTGCCCTCGACCGCCCGCGCGCTGGACGCGCTGCTCGCGCGGGCGCAGTCGTCGTCGCGGCTGCCGTCGGTGGTGGCCGGGATCGTCCGCGACGGCGCCCTGGTGTGGTCCGGTGCCCGCGGCCGGGTGGACGGGGCCCCGCCGCAGCCGGCGACGCAGTACCGCATCGGCAGCATCACCAAGACGTTCGTCGCCGCGGGGGTCCTCCGGGCCGTCGAGGACGACCTGGTGGGTCTGGACGACCGCGTCGACGACCACCTGCCCGAGCTGGGCGACTCGATCGGCCACCTCACGGTCGGGCAGCTGCTGGGGCAGGCGTCGGGCCTGCAGGCCGAGACCGACGGCCCCTGGTGGGAGCGCACGGCGGGCGGGGACTTCCCGCAGCTGGCGACGACGCTCACGCCGGCCTCCCAGCGGCACCGGGCGGGTGTCCGGTTCCACTACTCCAACGTCGGCTACGGCGTCCTCGGCGAGCTGCTGGGCCGGTTGCGCGGCTCGACGTGGCACGACGTCGTGGCGCAGCAGTTCCTCGGGCCCCTCGGCATGACGCGCACGACGCTGCGGCCCGACGGCCCGCACGCCCCGGGGTTCGCGGTGCACCCGTGGGCCGACGCGGTGCTGCCCGAACCGGAGCACGACGGCGGGGCGATGGCGCCCGCGGGGCAGCTCTGGTCCACCGTCGCCGACCTGGGCCGCTGGGCCCAGGTCGTCGCGGGGCGCACCGACGTGCTGCGGCGCGGCACGGTCGAGGCCATGCGCGAGCCCCAGGCCGTGGACGACACGCGCGGGGCGGCGTGGTCGGCGGGCTACGGGCTCGGACTGCAGCTGTGGAACGAGGACGGCCGGCGCTTCGCGGGGCACTCCGGGTCGATGCCGGGCTTCGTCGCGATGCTGCGCGTCGACGTCGAGACCTCCGACGCCGTCGTCGCGATGACCAACTCCACGACGGGCTTCGGCGACCTGCCGCGGCGGCTGCTGGCGGCCTTCGCCGAGGCGGAGCCCGCGATCGCGCCGGAGTGGGTGCCGCGCGAGGTGCCCGCCGACGTGCTCGAGCTCGTCGGGCCCTGGTACTGGGGACCGACGCCCCTGGTGGTGCGGGCCACGGCGGGCGGGCTGGAGCTCTCGGGGCTCGGCGGGCGGGCCCGCGGGTCGCGCTTCGTGCGCGCGGACGGTGGCTGGCGGGGCCTCGACGAGTACTACGCGGGCGAGCCCCTGACGGTGGTGCGCGCGGGCGACGGCTCCGTGAGCCACCTCGACCTCGCGAGCTTCCGCCTGACCCGCACCCCCTACGACCCCGAGGGCGACGTGCCCGGCGGCGTGCACCCCGCGGGGTGGGGCCCGGCGGGGCGCTGAGGACCGGGAGCTGACGTTCGGGGCGGTGACGACCGGGACGGTGACGACCGGGGCGGGGACGTACGCTGGCGCCGTGACTCTGGCACCCGAGGGACGGCGCATGCTGCGGATCGAGGCGCGCAACGCCGAGACCCCGATCGAGCGCAAGCCGTCGTGGATCCGCACGAAGGCCCGCACGGGCCCGGACTACACCGAGCTCAAGGGCCTGGTGAAGTCCGGCGGACTGCACACGGTCTGCGAGGAGGCGGGCTGCCCCAACATCTACGAGTGCTGGGAGGACCGCGAGGCCACCTTCCTCATCGGCGGCTCCGAGTGCACGCGGCGCTGCGACTTCTGCCAGATCGACACGGGCAGGCCGCAGCCGCTGGACCGCGACGAGCCCCGGCGCGTGGCCGAGAGCATCCGCACCATGGGCCTGCGCTACGCGACGATCACGGGCGTCGCGCGCGACGACCTGACCGACGGTGGGGCGTGGCTGTACGCCGAGACGATCCGCCAGGTGCACGCGCTGAACGAGGGCACGGGCGTGGAGATCCTCGTGCCGGACTTCAACGGGAAGCCGGAACTGCTGCAGCAGGTCTTCGACGCCGCACCGGAGGTGTTCGCGCACAACGTCGAGACGGTGCCGCGCATCTTCAAGTCCATCCGCCCGGCGTTCCGCTACGACCGCTCCCTCGACGTCATCACGCAGGGTCGCGCCGCCGGCCTGGTCACGAAGTCCAACCTCATCCTCGGCATGGGCGAGACCGACGAGGAGGTCGTCGCGGCGCTGCGCGACCTGCACGACGCGGGCTGCGACATTATCACGATCACCCAGTACCTGCGGCCCACCCCGCGCCACCACCCCGTCGCGCGCTGGGTCAAGCCCGAGGCGTTCGTGGAGCTGTCGCAGGAGGCCGAGCGCATCGGCTTCCTGGGCGTCATGTCGGGGCCGCTCGTGCGCTCCTCCTACCGCGCCGGGCGCCTGTGGGCGCAGGCCACCAAGCGCCGCGGCGGCACGATCCCGGAGCAGCTCGCGCACCTCGACCGCGACACCCCCGCCGCGCAGGAGGCGTCCAGCCTGCTCAGCCGCCGCTGAGCCACCCGGCCGGCCCCCTCGCCCGTCCGCGCGGCGGGGGGCGGGGCGTCGCGGCCGTATCCTGTGCGCCATGGCACGCAGTCCCCGCGATCCGTCCCCGGCGTCGAAGCCGAAGCTGACCAAGGCGAAGAAGCCCCGCAAGCAGGGGCGGCTCCGGCAGCTCAAGGCCGTCTACGACATGACGGTCAAGGTCGACCCGGTGACCAAGTGGTGGATGCTGCTGGCCGTCGGCGCGCCGCTGGCCGTGGCGATCGTCATCGGCATCGCGACCGACCACTGGATCTACTTCCCGCTGCTCGGGCTGATGATCGGCGTCCTCGCCGGCATGTTCGTCCTGGCGCGCCGGGCGGAGCGCGCGGCCTACCTCAACATCGCGGGGCAGAAGGGCGCGGCCGGGGCGGCGCTGAACTCGATCCGCCGCGGCTGGACGATCGAGCAGGAGCCCGTGGCCATCGACCCGCGCTCGCAGGACATGGTGTTCCGCGCGGTCGGGCGCCCCGGCATCGTCCTCGTCGGCGACGGCCCGCCGCAGCGCGTCAAGAAGCTGCTGGAGGCCGAGCGCCGCAAGGTCGCCCGCATCGCCCCCAACGTGCCCGTGCACGTCATGGTCGTCGGCGACGGGAGCAGCGAGGGCGAGGTGCCCCTGGCCAAGGTCGCCGGCCGCGTGCAGCGCCTGAAGCCCGTGCTGACCAAGAGCGAGGTCGGGGCCGTCCTCAAGCGCCTCAAGGCGCTCGGCGGTCTGCGCCCGCCCGTGCCGCAGGGCATCGACCCGATGCGCGCGCGCCCCGACCGCAAGGCCATGCGCGGGCGCTGAGCGCCCGGCGGGCCGGCCCCGACGACGGGGGCGAGAGTCCTCAGCGGCGCACGACGACCGTCTGCGCGCCCTTGTCGTGCAGGCCGCGGCGGTCGGCGTCGGTGACGACGGCCGGGATGACCAGGCACAGCAGCAGCGCGCGGAACAGCCCGCGCAGCAGCCCCACGGGGCGAGGGGCGTCCAGGCGGCGCACGACGACGCCCACGACGAAGTGGCCGAGCGTGAAGCCGATCGTGGACACGAGGAGCACGTGCATGAGGGCGAAGACCGCGAGCGGGCCGAACTGGGCGCCCAGGGCGTCGTTGACGAAGGCGCGCGCGATGAGCGAGGCGACGAGCCAGTCGACGAGGAGGCCGAGGAAGCGGCGGCCCCAGCCCGCGACCGAGCCGCGGCCGGCCGCGGCTCGGTCG
>NZ_JAAALN010000180.1 GCF_009906795.1 Kineococcus siccus | reverse complement strand
CCCCCGCCCGCTGTCCGGCTACCCCGAGTTCTCCCCGGCCGAGCGCATCGTCGAGCAGCAGGTCCTCGACGGCCTGCGCCGGGTGTTCGAGCTGCACGGGTTCGCGGGCATCGAGACGCGCGCCGTCGAGCCGCTGTCCCAGCTGCTGCGCAAGGGCGAGATCGACAAGGAGGTCTACGTCGTGCGGCGCCTGCACGAGGCCGCCGACGCGGAGGTGGGCGACGACACCCTGGCGCTGCACTTCGACCTCACGGTGCCCTTCGCGCGCTACGTCGTGGAGAACTCCGGGACCCTGCAGTTCCCGTTCAAGCGATACCAGATCCAGAAGGTCTGGCGCGGGGAGCGTCCGCAGGAGGGCCGGTACCGGGAGTTCTGCCAGGCCGACATCGACGTCGTCGGCCGCGACTCGCTGCCCGCGCACCACGAGGCCGAGATGGCCCTGGTGATGGCGGAGGCCCTGACGTCCCTGCCGCTGCCGCCCGTGCGGATGCAGGTCAACAACCGCAAGCTCATCGAGGGGTTCTTCCGCGGGGTGGGCGCGGCCGACCCCGCCGCGGTCATGCAGGCCGTCGACAAGCTCGACAAGATCGGGGCCGACGGCGTCCGGACCCTCCTGACCACCGCGGCCGGGCTCGACGCGCAGCAGGCCGACGCCTGCCTGGCGCTCGCCGCCATCAGCGGTCCCGACGCCTCGGTGCTCGACCGCGTGCGGGCCCTCGGGGTGCAGGACCCGCTGCTGGAGGAGGGGATCGCCGACCTGGGCGCCGTCCTCGACGCCACCGCGGGGTTCACGGGCGAGCGGTTCTCCCTCGTGGCGGACCTCAGCGTCGCCCGGGGGCTGGACTACTACACGGGCACGGTCTACGAGACCCGCATGGTCGGCTTCGAGTCGCTGGGCTCGATCTGCTCGGGCGGGCGCTACGACGCGCTGGCCTCCGACGGGCGCAGCACCTACCCCGGCGTCGGGATCTCCTTCGGCGTCACCCGCGCCCTCGCCCCGCTGCTGGCCCGCGGGGTGCTCGGCGCGTCGCGCAGCACGCCCACGTGCGTCCTGGTGGCGCTGGGCGACGACGCGGCGCGGGCCGCGGCGGCCCGCACGGCGGCGGCCCTGCGCGCGCGGGGCATCGCCGTAGAGGTCTCGCCGGACGCCGCGAAGTTCGGCAAGCAGATCCGCTTCGCCGAGCGGCGCGGCATCCCCTTCGTGTGGTTCCCGGGCGCAGCCGCCGACGGCGCGGACCAGGTGCGCGACATCCGCTCCGGCGAGCAGGTGGACGCCGACGCCGCGGCGTGGGCCCCGCCCGCCGCGGACCTGCGCCCCACGGTGGTCCGCGCCGGCTGACGCCGCCCCGCACCCCGGTCGGCCGTGGCGCCGGCAGCACTCACCCCGCGGTGCGGACGCCCAGGTGGGCGGCGAAGGCCGGGGCCAGCTGCAGCAGCTGCACGTCGCTGATCCGCGCGCCGCGCAGCCCCGCGACGCCGGCGACGCCCTCGAGCTCGGAGGGGCTCAGGTCGACCGCCGCGAGGGCCGCCGAGGAGACCTCCAGCTGCCCGATCCGGCAGCCCTCGAACCGCACGCGCGTCCACCGCGCGCCCGAGGCGTCGACGTCGCGCAGGTCGCAGTCGTCGAGGACCACGTCGGTGAACGCGGTGTCGCGCAGGTCGGCGAAGTCCACCCGGCCGCCCGTGAGGCGGACCCGGGTGAGGCTCGCACCGGTCAGCGCGAGGGCGCCGATCCGGAAGCTCTCGAGCGTGACCTCCTGCCAGGTCGTCGAGCGCCAGGACGCGGTCGTGGCGGTCACCTCGGTCAGGGCGCAGTCGACGAGCCGGGCGCCGGTCAGGTCCAGGTCGTCGCACCGGCAGCCGGTGAGGGCGCAGCCGAGGAAGCGGGCGTCGCGCGCGGAGAGACCGCTGAGGTCGAGGTCGCGGAACTCCAGGCCGTCGTGGGCCGCGGACGACGCGGGTGGTGCGCCGGACGGGACCAGCTCGCCCAGGTCGGGGCTCGCCCGCAGCGGTTCCTCGCGATCGCGACGTCGGGTTCCCACGGCCGTCAGCGTGCCAGGTCCGGGGTCGGTCGCGCGGGGCTCACGAACCGGACCGCACGACGCTGTCGTCGGGCGCCGTGAAGCCCAGGACGCGGACCCCCGCGCCGGGCACGGTCAGCACGCGACCCCGCGCGAGCACCGCGGCCCGTCCCGGCGGGAGGACCCGGAAGCGGGCCCCGCACGGCTGCCCCGTCGCCACGGCGGCGTCGAGGACTCCCCGGAGGGCGGAGCGGTCGTCGGCGTGCACGCTGCGCCGCAGCCACTCCGCCAGGGGCGCGGCCCCCGCGCCCCCGGCCAGGCCCCACACGGCGGCCGCCCGCGCGTCCCAGCACAGCGTGCCGGTCGCGAGGTCGTACTCCCAGACCCCGGACGACTCGCCGGGCAGCGCGTCGCCGCCCGTGCTGCGCAGGTCGACGACCGGCGCGGGGGGCGGCAGCAGTCCCGCGAGGCGGGCGCGCAGCCGCGGAGGCAGCTGCTCGAGGGTCGCGGCGGAGCGGACCTCGGCCAGGACCCGCGCGAGGTGGGCGTCGGTGAGCCCGTCGCCCTGGACGACGAGGCCGTCGTCGACCCCGAGCTGGTCGTCGACGGCGACGGCGTCCACCAGGACGGTGGTGACGGGGTCCGGCGTGTCCGGCAGGTCGTCGCCCCAGAGCGCTTCGAGCGTCGTGCGCACGCGCTCGGCCCGCCGCCGCAGCCGGTGCTCGCGCGAGAGCGGGTCGTTCACGTCGCACCGCCGCGCGGGGGGCCCGCCGGGACGCGGGCCGGTCCGGGGTGCCGCACGGTGTCCCCCCGGGTCGTCGAGGTCGGCGGCTGCCCCCGGGGTGCCGGTGACCCGTCCGCGCTGGGTCGAGTGAACCTGTCCGGCCCCCGCGCGGCAAGCCCCCCGCGCGGGGGGCGGCGGGGCAGGCGCTTGACAGGTGGTCGAACGCCTGTTCGACTGCTCTGGTGAGGTGGTCGGGGCAGCAGCTGGACGTCGAGGCAGCACCGGAGCACGCCCCGGCGCTGCCGGGGATGACCCGCGTCCGGGGCTTCCTGCGGACGGTGACGACGCCCGAGTTCGCCGGCATCCGCTTCCACGAGATCGCCGCCCGCACGGTGCTGAACCCCGTGCCCGCCGGGTCCCCGATGCCGTTCCGGCACACGGTGAACCCCTACCGCGGGTGCTCGCACGCGTGCGTCTACTGCTACGCCCGCGGGACCCACAGCTGGCTCGAGCTGGACACCGGGCTCGGCTTCGACCGGGAGGTGGTCGTGAAGGTGAACGCGGGCGAGGCGCTGCGTCGCGACCTCGCCCGGCCGTCGTGGTCGCGCGAGCACGTCGCGCTGGGCACGAACACCGATCCGTACCAGCGCGCGGAGGGCCGCTACCGGCTCATGCCGGGGATCATCGAGGCCCTGACCGCCGCGCGCACGCCGTTCAGCATCCTCACCAAGGGGACCCTCCTGCGCCGCGACGTCGCCCTCCTCCAGGCGGCCGCGGAGCACGTGCCCCTCGGGCTGGGCGTCTCGCTCGCGATCTACGACGACGAGCTGCAGGCGTCGCTCGAGCCCGGCACGCCCAGCGTCGCGGCGCGGCTGGCGATGGTGCGGCACCTGCGCGCGGCGGGACTGCCCTGCGGGGTCATGCTCGCGCCGGTCCTGCCCTGGCTGACCGACTCCGTCGCGGCCCTCGACGACGCGCTCGCGCAGCTGGCCGAGGCCGGCGCGACGGGCGTCACGGTCCTGCCCCTGCACCTGCGGCCCGGGGCCAAGGAGTGGTTCCAGCAGTGGCTGCAGCGCGAGCGGCCCGACCTGGTGGCGGGCTACGCCCAGCTGTACGGCCGCGGCTCCTACGTCGGTGCGGAGTACCGCCGCTTCCTCGCCGACCGCGTGGCGCCCCTCCTGCGCCGGCACGGCTTCGCCCCGGGCAGCGCGGGCGTCCAGGTGCGCGGGATGCCCGGGGACGACGACGCCCAGTTCCCCACCGGCAGCCTGCCGGAGCTCGCGGGGCACCACGGCGCCCCCGCGCCCGAGGGCGAGCAGCCGTCGCTCTTCTGACCGTCTGACCGTCCCTGATCTGACGGTCGCTGATCTCGATGGCGCCCGGCCTCTCGCGCCCAGCTCCGGCCCGCGGCGTCGGGCCCGTCAGGACCCGACGGGCAGCAGCATGAGCTTGCTCGGCGCCTGCCAGGTCCCCGCCGTGGTCGGCCACCACAGCGTGCCCGGCGCCGGCTCCTCGCCGGGCTGCGTCCACCGCAGCGCGTGCTGGACGGGCCGCTCGGCGACGTCGCGGCGGTGCGCGTAGTTGGCCCGCAGCAGCGCCCGCATCACCGGGCCGGCCGCCTCGGTGCGCTGCTCGATCTGGACCTGCACGGCACCGGGGTCGGAGAAGGCGTCGACGATCTCGCAGCGGCAGCTGTAGGCCAGCGTGCCGATCTCGCCGGGGGAGGCGACCCGCTCGTCGCCGACGAGCTCGCCCACCCGCAGGCCGATGCTGCGGTACTCGGCGGGGGTGGCGAAGTTGCCGAACACCGGCGGGTAGGCCCAGGGCACGGGCAGCGCGACGGCCGGGACGCTCAGCGCCAGGGCGCCGACGGCCGCGGGGGCGAGCAGCCCGAGCCCGGCCCGCAGCGGCCACCGGTGCCGGGCGCCGCGGGCGAGGACGGCCGGGCCCAGGACGGCGACGAGCGACAGCGACGCCATCGGCGGGACGTAGTACCACTGGTAGGGCGGGACGCCGAGCACGCTGTAGACCCCGAAGTAGGCCACCCCGCCGAGGCCGAGGCCCACCAGCGGGCTCGCCGCCGGGTGGGGCGCGCGGGCCGCGCCCGGCGTGCGTCGTCGCACGGCCCGGGCCCGCAGTCCCCGCCCGGCCGCGGCGGCGAGGAGGGCGAGCAGGACCAGCAGGCCGAGGACCGCCGGCACGACGCCCACGACGACGGCCGTCGGCATGAGCGGGACGTAGTGGGTCCACAGCCCCCGCAGGTAGGTGCGGTCGGGGCCGAACGTCTGCTGCAGCGTCTTGATGACGAAGGTGTCCGGGATCGCCGAGCCCAGCTGCCACCAGCTGAACGCGAACCACGGCAGCGACACCGCGGCGCACACGCCCACCGCGACGAGCAGGCGGCGCAGCACGCCCGGCGAGACGAGGGCGACGAGCACCACGAAGACGACCATGTCGAGGCGGGCGAGCAGCGCGGCCCCCGCCACCACGCCGTACAGCGCGGGCCGCCGGGCGAGCGCCGTGGCCAGCAGCGCCGTCATGCAGGTCACGAGCAGCACGACCTCCAGGCCGAGCGCCGAGACGAGGAAGGGGTTGGCCAGCACGACCACGAGGGCGACCGCCGCCCAGCCGGCGGACACGCCGAGGTGGCGCGCCGCCCGCGCCGCGCACCAGCCGGCCAGCGCGCACAGCGCGGTCGTGACCAGCCCGAGCGCGAGGACGGGGTCGACCCCCACCACGGGCCGCAGCAGGAGCGTGCCCAGGGCCAGGAGCAGGACGTTCAGCGGGGACGTCGCGGCGTTCGACGTCATGCCCGGGGTGAGGCCCCAGTGGGCGTGCTCGGCGACGTTGCGGGCGTAGGAGAGCGTGATGTACGTGTCGTCGGTCAGCCCGTCCGCGGCCACCCAGCTGAGGACGGCGCCCAGCGCCGCACCCACGAGCAGCACGGTGCGGGCGGGGGAGAGCAGGCGCGGCACGCGGAGAACCCTGGCACACGCCCCGCGTCGCCGGGCCGGGCCGCTGCGCCGCAACGGTGGCCGCGCGGTCGCGGCGACGTCCGTAGGATCGCCCGAGCGCACCCCGCGCCCGACGACGAGAGGACCTCCCGTGCTCCGCACCCACGAGGCCGGCACGCTGCGTGCCGGTCACGCCGGACAGACCGTGACGCTCACCGGCTGGGTGGCGCGGCGGCGAGACCACGGGGGAGTGGCCTTCCTGGACCTGCGCGACGCCTCGGGCGTCGTCCAGGTCGTCGCGCGCGACGAGGTCCTCGAGCGCGGCGGCGCGCACGAGCTGCGCAACGAGTACTGCGTCCGCCTGACGGGCGCCGTCCGGGAGCGCCCGGCGGGCAACGAGAACCCGAACCTGCCGACCGGGGCCGTCGAGGTCGACGCCGCCGAGCTCGAGGTGCTCAGCGCCGCCGCGCCGCTGCCCTTCCAGATCGACGACCACGTGGAGGTCGGCGAGGAGGCGCGGCTGAAGTACCGCTACCTCGACCTGCGCCGCAGCGGCCCGGCCGCCGCCATGAGGTTGCGCAGCGAGGTCAACCGCGCCGCGCGCCGGGTGCTGGAGGCGCACGCGTTCACCGAGGTGGAGACGCCCACCCTGACGCGCTCGACGCCCGAGGGTGCCCGCGACTTCCTCGTGCCCGCGCGCCTGAGCCCGGGCTCCTGGTACGCGCTGCCGCAGAGCCCGCAGCTGTTCAAGCAGCTGCTCATGGTCGGTGGCCTGGAGCGCTACTACCAGATCGCCCGCTGCTACCGCGACGAGGACTTCCGGGCCGACCGGCAGCCCGAGTTCACGCAGCTCGACGTCGAGATGAGCTTCGTCGAGCAGGACGACGTCCTCGCGCTCGCCGAGGAGGTGCTCGTCGCGCTGTGGCGGCTGACCGGGTACGAGATCGCGACGCCGATCCCGCGCATGACCTTCGAGGACGCCATGGCGCGCTACGGCAGCGACAAGCCGGACCTGCGCTTCGCCGTCGAGCTCGTCGACTGCACGGCCTACTTCGCCGAGACGCCGTTCCGCGTCTTCCAGGCCCCCTACGTCGGCGCGGTCGTCATGCCCGGTGGTGCCTCGCAGCCGCGCAAGCAGCTCGACGCCTGGCAGGAGTGGGCCAAGCAGCGCGGCGCCCGCGGCCTGGCCTACGTGCTCGTCGGCGGGGACGGGGAGCTCACCGGCCCGGTCGCGAAGAACCTGCCCGACGCCGAGAAGGCCGGTCTGGCCGCGCAGGTGGGCGCCGCCCCCGGTGACTGCGTGTTCTTCGCGGCCGGGGCCCGCACGGCGTCGCGCGCCCTGCTGGGTGCCGCCCGCGGCGAGATCGCCCGTCGGTGCGGCCTGGTCGACGAGTCGGCGTGGGCGTTCACGTGGGTCGTGGACGCCCCGATGTTCAAGAACGCCGCCGAGGACGACGACGTGTCCATCGGCGGCGGCGCCTGGAACGCGGTGCACCACGCCTTCACGGCGCCCAAGCCCGAGCACCTCGACACCTTCGACGTCGACCCCGGCTCGGCGCTGACCAACGCCTACGACATCGTCTGCAACGGCAACGAGATCGGGGGCGGCTCGATCCGGATCCACCGCCGCGACGTGCAGGAGCGCGTGTTCGCGGTCATGGGCATCGACGAGGCCTCGGCGAGGGAGAAGTTCGGGTTCCTCCTCGACGCCTTCAGCTTCGGCGCCCCGCCGCACGGCGGCATCGCCTTCGGCTGGGACCGCATCGTGGCCCTGCTCGCGCGGGCGGAGTCCATCCGCGAGGTCATCGCCTTCCCGAAGTCCGGCGGCGGCTACGACCCGCTCACGGCGGCTCCCGCGCCCATCACCCCGCAGCAGCGCAAGGAGGCCGGCGTCGACGCCGCGCCGCCGGCCCCGGCGGCGGGAGCGCCCACCGCGGGTGCCTAGGCCGTCCCCACCGGCGGCCGCGGCGTTCGCGTGCGCCGCGGCCGCCGGACTGCTGAGCGTCGCCGTGGTGCGCGGCTGGACCGCCGCCGTCGACGGCGAGCTCTCCCGCGCGGCCGTGGCCGCCGCGGTGGGTTCCCCGGCCCTGGCCACGCTCGGGCACGTCGTCGAGCAGGTCACCCAGCCCGTCTGGTTCCACACGGCCGGGGCGCTCGCGCTGGGCCTGGCGTTCCGCCGCGGCCACCGCCGCGAGGCCGCCGCCGCGCTCGTCGCGGGGGGCGCCGCCGCGGCCCTGTCGCCGCTCGTGAAGGCCCTCGCGGGCCGGCCCCGCCCCGCGCTGGACGCGGGGCTCACGACGGCGACCGGCGGGTCCTACCCGTCGGGGCACGCCCTGGCCTCCGCGACCGTGCTCCTGTACCTGCTCGCACTGCTCCTGCCCCCCGCAGCGAGCCGGGCCCGCCGCCGGTGGCGGCGGGCCGCGGTGGCCGTCGTCCTGCTGGTCGTGGGCGCCGACCGGCTCCTCGTGGGGGCGCACTGGCCGAGCGACGTCCTGGCGGGCTGGCTCCTGGCCGGGGCGCTGGTCGGGACCGCGACGGCCGTGGCGCGCCGCGCGCCCCCACCCGACCACCGCCCCACCTGACCCCGGCCCACGCGACCACCAGCACACCCGACCGTCCGGTGCTGCCGGCACGCTCACCGCGGGGTGGGGGTCACGTGGACGGAGCGGCCGCGACGGCGGTGGACGCGTCGAGGGGCCGCGTCAGGTCGTACAGCGTCGTGCCGTCCACGGTGGTGGCGGTGAAGTTCTCCTCCACCCACGTCGCGACGAGGGTCGCGGCGTCGCTGCCCCCGCTGGCCGTCCCGCCGCCCAGCGTCCGGCCGGGCACGTAGTAGTGGACGTCGCCGGCCGCGACGTGAGCCTGGAACTGCGCCAAGGTCGGCGCCGGGTCGGTCCCGTTGAAGCCCCCGACGGCCATCACGGGTTCCTGCGTCGCGAGCTGGTACCCCGCGGCGTTGTTGGACCCCGTCGTGGCCGCGACCCAGCGGTAGGAGGAGGCGTCGGCCTCGAGGAGCGCGACCAGTGCCGCGCTCGGCGTCGTCGCCCCCAGGAGACCGCCCGCGCCTGCGC
>NZ_JAAALN010000017.1 GCF_009906795.1 Kineococcus siccus | reverse complement strand
GCGGCGGGCCCCTGCACGGCCACCTCGCGCACCTCGAAGCGCACCGCGGGCCAGCGCGGCCGCACACCAGGCCGACGACGGCCGGCAGGAACGGCAGCGGCCGCTTGCGGGCGTGGGACGGCGGCAAGCGCGTCCTCCTGGCGGCTCCCCGCGGCTACTGCGCGGGCGTCGACCGCGCCGTCGTCGCGGTCGAGAAGGCGCTCGACCTCTACGGCGCGCCCGTCTACGTGCGCAAGGAGATCGTCCACAACAAGCACGTCGTGCGCACGCTCGAGGAGCGGGGGGCCGTCTTCGTCGACGAGACCAGCGCCGTCCCCGAGGGCGAGACGGTGGTGTTCTCCGCCCACGGCGTGAGCCCGGCGGTGCGCGAGGAGGCCGACGCGCGCTCGCTGAAGACCATCGACGCGACGTGCCCGCTGGTCACCAAGGTCCACCGCGAGGCCACCCGCTTCGCCAAGCAGGACTACGAGATCCTCCTCATCGGCCACGAGGGGCACGAGGAGGTCGAGGGGACCGCGGGCGAGGCGCCCGAGCACATCACCATCGTCGACTCCCCGGCGGCGGCCGACACGGTCGTCGTCGCCGATCCCGACCACCTCGTGTGGCTGTCCCAGACGACGCTCAGCGTCGACGAGACGATGGAGACGGTCCGGCGGCTGCGGGAGCGGTTCCCGAACCTGCAGGACCCGCCCAGCGACGACATCTGCTACGCCACGCAGAACCGCCAGGTGGCCGTCAAGAAGATCGCGCCCGAGGCCGACCTCGTCATCGTCGTCGGCTCGGCGAACTCGTCGAACTCCGTGCGGCTGGTCGAGGTGGCGCTCGAGGCCGGCGCGCGCTCGTCCCACCGCGTCGACACGGCCTCCGAGGTCGAGGACGCCTGGTTCGACGGCGTGACCACGGTCGGCGTCACGTCGGGCGCGTCCGTGCCCGAGGTGCTGGTGCGCGACGTCCTCGCCGACCTCGCGCGGCGCGGCTACGGCACGGTCGAGGAGGTCACGACGGCCCAGGAGGACCTCGTGTTCTCGCTGCCGACGGACCTGCGCAAGGACATCAAGCGCCGCCGGCTGCCCGTGACGCCCGTCTGATCGGGACGGCCCCCTCCCCGGCGCCGTGACCGTCGTCGCCGTCCCCGAGCAGCTCGGGGGCGGTGAGCGGGCGCACGGCGTCCTCGAGCGGGCCCACCGCGGGCAGCTCCTCGTCGGCCAGGTCCAGCTCGCGGATCCGGCGGGCGGAGACGAGCACGCGGCGCTCCAGCGTGCCGACGAAGCGGTTGTAGTCCTCCACCGCGCGGTGCAGGGACCGCCCGAGGTTGGCGGTGTGGCCGCCGAGGGTCCCCAGCCGCTCGTACAGCTCCCGCCCCACCGTGAACAGCTCCCGCGCGTTCCCCGCGACGGCGTCCTGCTGCCAGGTCAGGGCCACCGTGCGCAGCAGCGCGAGCAGCGTCGTGGGGGTCGCGAGCACGACCCGCCGCGACATCGCGTGCTCGAGCAGCGTCGGGTCGGCCTCGCACGCCGCGGCGAGGAAGGCCTCACCGGGGATGAAGCACACGACGACGTCGGGGGAGTCCTCGACGGCGCTCGCGTACTCCTTGGCGGCCAGCGCGTCGACGTGACCGCGCAGCGCCCGCGCGTGGGCGGTCAGCTGCGCCCGGCGCCCCAGGTCGTCGGCCGCCTCGCCCGCGCGCAGGAAGGCGGCGAGGGGGGCCTTGGCGTCGACCACGACGTGCTTGCCGCCGGGCAGGGTGACGACCAGGTCCGGGCGCACCGCGCGCCCGGAGCGGGTCGTCAGCGGCACCTGCTCGGCGAAGTCGACGCGGTCGAGCATCCCGGCGTGCTCCACGACGCGGCGCAGCTGCACCTCGCCCCACGAGCCGCGCGAGCTGGAGGCCCGCAGCGCGCCGGCGAGGCTCGCGGTCTCCGAGCGCAGCGCCTCCGAGCCCGCCTGGACCGCCAGCAGCTGCTCGGAGAGCCGGGCGTACTGGGCCACGCGGTCCCGCTCGAGCGTGGCCACCTGGTGCTCGACGCGCCCCAGCGAGGCCGCGACGGGGTCGAGGACCGCGCTCAGGCGGCGCTCCTGGCCGGCGCGGTCCTCCAGCTCCCCGACGCGCGCGCGCAGCAGGTCCCGCTCGGCGCGCAGCGCGGCGCCCTCGGGGGCGGCCGCGGCCCGCAGGCCCCAGCGCGCGACGAGGGCCCCCAGCGCGGCGCCGAGCAGCAGGGTGCCCAGCAGCAGGGTCGCCAGCGCGAGCAGGGAGGTGCGGACGTCCATGCCGCGGACTGTGCCAGCCGCCGCCGACAGGCCCCGCGCGACACGGCGGCCTCGCCCGGGCCCGGCGCGGACGCGGGCGACGCGGGCGGGCGGACGCGGCGCGGCAGGCCCGGCCGCGCCGCGCGGGTAGGGTCCTGTACCCGTGGCCCTCACCATCGGCATCGTCGGACTGCCCAACGTCGGCAAGTCCACCCTCTTCAACGCGCTCACGAAGAACGACGTGCTCGCCGCGAACTACCCGTTCGCGACGATCGAGCCCAACGTGGGGATCGTGCCGCTGCCGGACGAGCGCCTCGGCCGGCTCGCGGAGCTGCACTCCAGCGAGAAGGTCGTCCCGGCCGTCGTGTCCTTCGTCGACATCGCCGGCATCGTCAAGGGCGCCAGCGAGGGCGAGGGCCTGGGCAACAAGTTCCTCGCCACCATCCGCGAGGCGGACGCCATCTGCCAGGTGACCCGCGCCTTCGCCGACCCCGACGTCGTGCACGTCGCGGGCGCGGTCGACCCGGCCGACGACATCGCCACGGTGCACACCGAGCTCGTGCTCGCGGACATGCAGACCCTGGAGCGCGCCGTGCCCCGCCTGGAGAAGGAGGTCAAGGGCAAGAAGGCCGACCCGGCCGTGCTCAGGGCCGCCGTCGCCGCCCAGGCCGTGCTGGACGACGGGCGCACCCTCTACGCGGCCACGGCGAAGGACGACGTCGACGTGCCCCTGCTCAAGGAGCTGGGGCTGCTGACGACCAAGCCCTTCATCTACGTCTTCAACGTGGACGAGACCGTGCTGACCGACGAGGCCCGCAAGGACGAGCTGCGCGCGATCGTCGCCCCCGCCGAGGCCGTCTTCCTCGACGCCAAGCTGGAGTCGGAGCTCGTGGAGCTGGAGCCCGACGAGGCGGCCGAGCTGCTCGCGAGCGTCGGGCAGACCGAGTCGGGCCTGGACCAGCTGGCCCGCGTGGGCTTCGCGACGCTGGGCCTGCAGACCTACCTGACGGCCGGCCCCAAGGAGTCGCGCGCCTGGACCATCCGCCGGGGCTGGACCGCCCCGCAGGCCGCGGGCGTCATCCACACCGACTTCCAGCGCGGCTTCATCAAGGCCGAGGTCGTCAGCTTCGACGACCTCGTCGCGGCGGGCTCGATGGCCGAGGCCAAGGCGCAGGGGAAGGTCCGCATCGAGGGCAAGGAGTACGTCATGGCCGACGGGGACGTGGTCGAGTTCCGCTTCAACGTCTGAGCGCAGCCTGGTGACGACTGGTGACCGCCTGGGGACGTGCGCAGGGAGACCGGACCGCAACACGTTCGTCACCTGTTGCCCTGGGCGATTGTGTACCGTGCGCGAACGGCCTTCACAGCCCGCGACCCCGCACGCCCGCGGTCCTCGGGGGTCCGGTGGGCCGGTGACGCGCCGGGAACCAGGGCGCCGAGACGGGCCGGACCAGTGTTGGTGAAGTGTTAGCGTTCTGCCCGATCGTTCTAGGTGGACATCCTGCCTGGCAGGAGTCCCCACGCCTGGTCATCGTGACCATGCTGACGTGCCACAGGAGGAGTTCCACCTTGAGCAGCTTCCAGACGGACGGCAAGCCCCTGCGCATCGGCCGGGTCGGCGGCCCGGTCCTCTCCCGCCGCGACGGTCTGAGGGGCGCCCTCGGCGCCGCGGCCCTGCTCGCGCTCAGCGCGTGCGGCGGCAACGACGAGGAGCCCTCGGGTGGCGCCTCCAGCAGCGGCGGCACCTCGACCGAGCCCGTCACCGCGTGGGGCGGTGAGCCGCAGAACCCGCTGGTGCCCACGAACACCAACGAGACCAGCGGCGGCAAGATCCTCGACGCGATCTTCGCGGGTCTGGTCTTCTACCAGGCCGACGGCAAGCCCGTGAACGACGTGGCCGAGTCGATCGACTCGACCGACGCGCAGAACTACACGATCAAGATCAAGGCCGGCCAGACGTTCTCGGACGGCACCCCGGTCACCGCGAGCTCGTTCGTGGACGCCTGGAACTACGGCGCGCTGGTCACCAACGCCCAGCTGAGCAGCTACTTCTTCGAGCCGATCCAGGGCTACGCCGAGGTCAACACCGAGCCGCCGACCGCGCAGACCATGTCCGGCCTCAAGGTCGTCGACGACACCACCTTCACGGTCGCGCTGACCCAGCCGGAGTCCGACTTCCCGCTGCGGCTGGGCTACTCGGCCTTCTACCCGCTGCCCGCCTCGGCCCTCACCGACATCAAGGCCTTCGGCGAGAACCCGGTCGGCAACGGCCCGTACAAGCTCGCGCAGACCGGGGCCTGGAAGCACAACGAGCGCATCGACCTCGTCGTGAACGACACCTACACCGGCGGCCGCAAGGCGAAGAACGGTGGTCTCAACATCATCTTCTACGCCAGCCTGGACACGGCGTACTCCGACCTGCAGTCGGGCAACCTCGACACCCTCGACCAGGTGCCGGACAGCGCGCTCGCGACCTTCGAGTCCGACCTGGGCGACCGGGCCGTCAACCAGCCGGCCGCCGTCTTCCAGTCGTTCACGATCCCGCAGGGGCTCGCCAACTTCCAGGGCGACGAGGGCAAGCTGCGTCGTCAGGCGATCTCCTACGCCATCGACCGGCCCTCCATCTGCAAGGCCGTCTTCCAGGACACCCGCACGCCGGCCAAGGACTTCACGTCCCCCGTCATCGCCGGGTACTCCGAGTCCATCCCGGGCAACGAGGTCCTCGCCTTCGACGCGGCCAAGGCCAAGGCCCTGTGGGCGCAGGCCGAGGCGATCGCGCCCTACACGGGCACGTTCACCATCGGCTACAACTCCGACGGCGGGCACCAGACCTGGGTCGACGCCACGACCGCGAGCATCCGCCAGACGCTGGGGATCCAGGCCGAGGGCGCGCCGTACGCGACGTTCGCGCAGCTGCGCTCCGACGTCACCGACCGCACGATCAAGGGTGCGTTCCGGACGGGCTGGCAGGCCGACTACCCCGGCCTGTACAACTTCCTCGCGCCCATCTACGCGACCGGTGCGGGCTCGAACGACGGCGACTACTCCAACCCCGCCTTCGACGCGCTGCTGAAGCAGGCCGCCGCCGAGACGGACGCCGAGGCCTCGCAGAAGCTGCTGCAGCAGGCGCAGGAGATCCTGTTCCAGGACCTCCCGGCCATCCCCCTCTGGTACTCCAACGCCTCCGGCGGGTACGGGGAGGGCGTCGCCGACGTCAAGTTCGGCTGGAACAGCGTCCCGATCTACGACGCGATCACCAAGCAGGCCTGACCAGGGCCTGCACGACGGGGGTGGGTCGGCCTGACGGTCGGCCCACCCCCGCCGCGTGAGCGCCTGTCGCCCGCGCGGTCGAGGAAGCGGACGGGTCCGACGGACCCCGTCGGAGGAGGCCAAGGATGGGTTTCTACATCGGGCGGCGCTTGCTGCAGATGATCCCCGTGTTCGTCGGCGCGACGCTGCTGATCTACGCGATGGTCTTCCTGCTCCCGGGTGACCCGATCGCCGCGCTGTTCGGGGACAAGCCCGTGAACCCGGGCGTCGCCGCCCAGCTGCGGGCGCAGTACCACCTGGACCAGCCGTTCCTGATCCAGTACCTGCTCTTCCTCAAGGGCGTCTTCACCCTCGACCTGGGGAACACCTTCTCGGGGCAGCCCGTCATCGACGTGATGGCGCGGGCGTTCCCCGTCACCATCCGCCTGACCGTCGTGGCCATCATCGTCGAGGCCGTGCTCGGGATCGTGGTCGGCCTGCTGGCCGGGCTGCGCCGCGGCGGGTGGTTCGACTCCCTGTCGCTGTTCGCGTCGCTGCTCGTCATCGCGGTCCCGATCTTCGTCATCGGGTTCGTCGCGCGCTACGTCTTCGCCGAGAAGCTGCAGTGGATCAAGGCCTCGGTGGGCCCGGACCCCACCTGGGGCCAGCTCATCATTCCGGGCATCGTCCTCGGGTCTGTGTCCTTCGCCTACGTCCTGCGGCTCACGCGGAACTCGGTCGCGGAGAACCTCACGGCCGACCACGTGCGCACCGCGACGGCGAAGGGGCTGACGCCCGGCCGCGTCCTGTCGGTGCACGTGCTGCGCAACTCCCTGATCCCGGTCGTCACGTTCCTGGGCACCGACGTCGGCGGCCTGATGGCCGGCGCGGTCGTCACGGAGGGCATCTTCAACATCCCCGGGGTCGGCGGCACGCTGTACCAGGCGATCATCCGGACCGAGGGCGCGACGGTCGTCGCCTTCGTCACCGTGCTGGTGGTCATCTACCTGGTGGTCAACCTCCTCGTCGACCTCCTGTACGCCGTCCTCGACCCCAGGATCCGCTATGTCTGACACCACCGTGCGTCCCGGCCAGGAGCACTTCGTCGCGCCGCTGGAGGAGACCCCGCTGCGGGCCGTCGACGCCGTCGACGACTCCGCACCCCCGTCGAGCCAGTGGGGCGAGGCCTGGCGGCAGCTGCGGCGCCGTCCGCTGTTCTGGGCGTCGGTCGTGCTGATCGCGCTGGTCGTCGTCGTCGCGGCCGTCCCGTCGCTGTTCACCTCGACGGACCCGCGCTTCCAGACCCTGGCCGACAGCCTGGGCGACCCGCGCGAGGGCCACCCCTTCGGGTTCACGCGCCTCGGCGAGGACGTCTACGCCCGCACGATCTACGGCGCGCGCGCCTCGGTCGTCGTGGGGCTGCTGTCCACGGTCATCGTCACCATCGTCGGCGGGGTCGTCGGCGCGGTCGCCGGGTACTACGGCGGCATCTGGGACGCGCTCCTGTCGCGCATCTCGGACATCTTCTTCGCGGTGCCGCTGGTCCTCGGGGCGATCGTCCTCATCACCTCGCTGCAGTCGCGCTCGACGCTGACGGTCTCGCTGGTGCTCTCGCTCTTCGCGTGGCCGCAGACGGCCCGCATCATGCGCGGATCGGTGCTCCAGACGCGCAGCGCGGAGTTCGTGACGGCGGCCCGGGCGCTGGGGCTGAGCCGGGTCCAGGTGCTCGTCCGGCACGTCGTGCCGAACGCGCTCGGACCGGTCATCGTCATCGCGACGATCTCGCTCGGCACGTTCATCGCGGCCGAGGCGACGCTGAGCTACCTCGGCGTCGGCCTGCCCTCCAGCATCGTCTCCTGGGGTGGCGACATCAGCGCCGCGCAGACCTCCCTGCGCAGCGCCCCGCAGGTGCTGTTCTGGCCGGCCGGCGCGCTGTCGATCACCGTCCTCAGCTTCATCATGCTCGGCGACGTCGTGCGCGACGCCCTGGACCCGAAGGCGCGGACCCGATGAGCCCCCGAGACACCACCGCGAGGGACGCCGCCGCCACGGGCACCCCGCTGCTGCAGGTCCGGGACCTGCACGTGGACTTCCGCTCCAACGGCCGCGACGTCCACGCCGTCCGCGGCGCGAGCCTCACGGTCCACGCGGGCCAGACGGTCGCGATCGTGGGCGAGTCCGGCTCCGGCAAGTCCACGACCGCGCAGGCCGTCATCGGCCTGCTGCCCGGGACCGGCCGCGTCACGCGCGGCGAGGTCCTGCTCGACGGGCGCGACATCGCCCACGCCAGCCGCCGGGAGTTCGTCGGGCTGCGCGGCTCCTCGATCGGCATGGTCCCGCAGGACCCGATGTCGAACCTGAACCCGGTCTGGACCGTCGGGTTCCAGGTGCGGGAGGCCCTGCGCGCCAACGGTCTCGACAAGGGCGTGTCGGCCAAGGCGCGCGCCGCCGAGCTGCTCAAGGAGGCGGGCCTGGGCGACGCCGAGCGCCGGGCCAAGCAGTTCCCCCACGAGTTCTCGGGCGGGATGCGCCAGCGCGCGCTCATCGCGATCGGCCTGGCCTCGCGGCCGAGGCTGCTGATCGCCGACGAGCCGACCTCCGCGCTGGACGTGACCGTGCAGCGGCAGATCCTGGACCACCTCGAGTCCCTGACCACCTCGCTCGGCACCGCGGTGCTCCTCATCACCCACGACCTGGGGCTCGCGGCGGAGCGCGCCGAGCACCTCGTCGTCATGTACAAGGGCCAGGTCGTCGAGTCGGGACCGGCGCTGGAGATCCTGCAGCGCCCGCAGCACCCCTACACGCAGCGGCTCGTCGCGGCGGCGCCGTCGCTGGCCTCGCGCCGGCTGGAGTCGTCGGTGGTCCGCGCGGGCATCGTGCGCCAGGCGGAGAAGGCCGCGGTCGAGGCGCACGAGATCACGGTGGCCGAGGCCGTCGCGGACCTGCCGGACACGGAGCGGGCGACGCAGGACGTCATCCGCGTCGAGAACCTGACGAAGGTCTTCACGATCCGCGGGGCAGGGCCCCGCGGCGAGAAGCTGCGGGCCGTGGACGACGTGAGCTTCGCGGTGCGCCGCGGCACCACCACGGCGATCGTGGGGGAGTCCGGGTCGGGCAAGTCGACCGTGGCGCAGATGGTCCTCAACCTCATCCCCGTCACCGAGGGCCGCGTCACCTTCGACGGCGTCGACATCACGACCCTGGACAAGCGCCAGGCGTTCGACTTCCGGCGCCGCGTGCAGCCGATCTTCCAAAACCCCTACGCGTCGCTGGACCCGACCTACAGCATCTACCGCGTCGTCGAGGAACCCCTGCGGGTGCACGGCATCGGGGACGCGAAGTCGCGCGAGGCCCGGGTCCGGGACCTGCTCGAGAAGGTCGCGCTCCCCGCGTCGTCCATGCGGCGCTTCCCCAACGAGCTGTCCGGCGGGCAGCGCCAGCGGGTCGCGATCGCCCGCGCGCTGGCGCTGCACCCCGAGGTCGTCGTGTGCGACGAGGCCGTCAGCGCGCTCGACGTGCTGGTGCAGGGCCAGATCCTCACGCTGCTCAACGACCTGCAGGCGGAGCTGGGGCTGACGTACCTGTTCATCACCCACGACCTCGCGGTCGTGCGGCAGATCGCCGACGACGTCGTCGTGATGCAGAACGGCAAGGTCGTCGAGGCCGCCCCGACCGACCAGGTCTTCGAGGCGCCCCGGCAGGACTACACGAGGGCGCTGCTCGAGGCGATCCCCGGCGGGAGCATCGAGCTCGGGGCCTGAGTCCCGAACCGGGCGGCCCCGGCCGCGGCGACGCCGCGGCCGGGGCCGCCCGGTCAGCCGACGGGCACTCGCGCCCGACCCGCACGGGCGCCGCACCCCGGGCCCGCGGACCCGTCGCGCCGGACGTGCCGTCACACAGCGTGCGGGCGTACGGTGGGGCGATGGTCATCGTCATCGAGGCTGTGGCACTCGCCGTCGTCGTGGCGGTCGTCGTCGTCATGGTGCGGCTGAGCCCGCGCCGGCGGATGCAGCGCACCGCGGAGGGGCTCACGGGTGAGCGCGTCCGGGGTCTGGACCGTCCCGCCGCGCCGGCCACCCGGCACCACCACCACCGCCGCTGAGCCACCGCGCCCGGACCACCCGGGCGGGCGGCCCCGGTGGCGGCGCTGGACCGCCCTGGGGCGGACGCGGCGTGGCGCAGGTCACCCGGCCGCCGCGTGAACCCGTGGGCACGCCCGGTCGTTGCAGACTGGGAGCGCACCGTCCCGTCCGGGGCGCTGCCGGGAGCACGAGAGGGAGTCGATGGCCGACACGCAGGACGAGCGCACCGCGGGCGCCGGCAGCAGCCGGCAGGAGCGGGCCGCACGCGTCGCGGCGATGCAGCGGTCGGAGAAGAAGCGCGCGCGCCGGCGCCGGGCCCTGCTCATCGCGATCCCGACCGCGGTCGTGCTGGGCGTCGGGACGGGTGTGACGGCCGTGCTCGCCAACCAGCCGGGGCCGCCCTCGCTCGCCGCGGTGAAGACCTTCACCTACGAGCCGTCCCTGCACACGAGCGCGCCGGTGGCCTACACGGAGAACCCGCCCGTGGGCGGCCAGCACGACCCGACCTGGCTGAACTGCGGGATCTACGACGCGCCCGTGCGCAGCGAGAACGCCGTGCACTCGATGGAGCACGGGGCCGTGTGGATCACCTACCGCCCCGACCTGCCGGCGGAGCAGGTCGAGGCGCTGCGGGAGGAGGTGGAGGGCGAGCCGTACACGCTGCTCTCGCCCTACCCGGGCCTGCCGTCGCCGGTCGTGCTCTCCGCCTGGAACACGCAGCTGCCCGTGACCGACGCCGAGGACCCGCGCGTCGGGGCCTTCCTCGCGAAGTACGTCCAGGGGGCGCAGACCCCGGAGCCCGGGGCGCTGTGCACCAACGGCACCGGGACGCCGACGGGCTGACGCGGTGACCGCGCGCCGCGTCCTGGTCCTCCTCGTCAGCCTGCTCGCCGTGCTGGCCGCGGGCACCGCCCTCGGCCGGGCCCTGCCCACGGCCCCCGGCGAGCAGTCCGTCGACGTGGGCTTCGCCCGGGACATGTCCACCCACCACGCCCAGGCCGTGGCCATGGCCTTCGACGCGCTCCAGACGGCGCCCACGCCGGAGGTCCGTCAGCTGGCGCTCGACATGGTCGGCACCCAGCAGAACCAGGTGGGTCGCCTCCAGCAGCTGCTCGTCGTGTGGGGGCGCCCGCTCGCGGGCAGCACACCCGTCATGGGGTGGATGACCGGTACCGACGCCCACGACCGGCACCTGGCGGCGCAGGCGTCGACCGGCTCCACGCTCATGCCGGGCATGGCGACCGGGGCCGAGCTCGCGCGCCTGCAGAGCGAGGACGGCGCGGTCTTCGAGGTCCACTTCCTGCAGCTCGTCCTGCGCCACCACCAGGGCGGCATCGAGATGGCCGAGGTCGGCGCCGACCGCGCGACGACCCCCGAGGTGCGCGACCTGGCGCGGGCGATCGCCGCGAGCCAGGAGGGTGAGGTCGCCGTGCTGACCGAGCTGCTGGCCGACCGCGGCGCGCAGCCGCTGCCCGCACCGTGACCGGTGGGCCCGCCCTGCGCCTGGTCGTGGGGGCGGCGATCGTCGACGACCTCGCCCGGCCGCGCCGGCTGCTCGCCGCCCGGCGCAGCGCCCCGCCGGCCCTGGCCGGCCGGTGGGAGCTGCCGGGGGGCAAGGTGGAACCGGGGGAGGCGCCCGAGGACGCCCTGCACCGCGAGCTCGCCGAGGAGCTGGGCGTGGTGGTGCGGCTCGGCGCGGAGGTGCCCGCCGCGACGGCCGCGGGCTGGCCGCTGGGCGGCGACCTCGTCATGCGCGTGTGGTGGGCGCGGCTCGTGCGCGGGACCCCGGCGCCGCTGCAGGACCACGACGAGCTGCGCTGGCTCCCCCCGGGCGGGTGGGCGGACGTCGACTGGCTCCCCGGGGACGTGCCGCTCGTGGCGGCGATGGCCGCCGGGGCCGCACGTCGCGCCGACACCGACGACGACGTGCGGGAGGCCCGGCCCCGGCCGTGAGCGGGTGGCTCAGCGGCCGCGCTGCCCCGAGCGGTCCCCGTCGCGCAGGTCGACGGAGCGCCGCTCGGACCGGCGGCGCTCGACCGCCTCGCCGGCGCGGAGGTCCTTCACGAGGGCGACGCACAGGCCGACCATCACGACGAGGAAGGGCGCCGCCACGATGATGGCGACGTTCTTCAGCGCAGCGATCCCGCCCCCGTCGGCGCCCCCGACCCACAGGAGCGCGGCGGCCGTCAGGCCCGTCAGCACGGCCCACGTCACGGTCGTCCAGCGCGGCGGGTCGTCAGCGCCGTGCGACGTCAGCGAGCCCATGACGATGCTCGCGGAGTCGGCGCTCGTCACGAAGTACACGACGATCATCACCATCACCAGCACGCTGCTGAACGACGACAGGGGCAGGCCGGCCAGCAGGGTGAAGAACTGGCTCTCCTGCGCGGTGATCGCGGCGATGTCGGTGCGGCCGGACATCTGGGCGCGCAGCGCGGTGCCGCCCAGCACGCTGAACCACACCAGCGCGATCGCGGTCGGGGCGGCGACGACCCCGACGACGAACTCCCGGACGGTGCGCCCGCGCGAGATGCGCGCGAGGAACGTGCCGACGAAGGGGGCCCAGGACATCCACCAGGCCCAGTAGAAGATCGTCCACGCCGACAGCCAGTCCTGGCCGCCGTAGGCACCCGTGCGGAAGGAGATGCTGGGCAGGGCCGCCAGGTAGTTGCCTGCGGTGGACGGGATCAGGCCCAGGATGAACACCGTGGGGCCGACGACGAAGAGGAACAGCAGCAGGACGAGCGACAGCACCATGTTGGTGTTCGACAGCCACTTGACGCCGCGCTGCAGGCCGCTCGAGGCGGACACCACGAAGCACGCGGTCAGCAGCAGCACGATGACGACCTGGGTCGTGGGGGTGATGTCGACGCCGAACACCTGGTCGAGGCCCCCGTTGATCTGCGCGGCGCCCAGTCCGAGCGAGGTGGCGGTGCCGAACAGGGTCGCGAAGACGGCGAGGACGTCGATCAGCCGGGCACCCCCGGCCCGGCCCCGCAGCAGCGGCGCGAAGGGCGCCGAGAACCCACCCGTGCGGCCCTTGCGGTACCAGGCGTGGGCCAGCGCGAGCCCGACCACGGCGTAGATGGCCCACGGGTGCAGCGCCCAGTGGAACATCGAGTACGTCATCGCGGACTGCTCGGCGGCTTCGGTGAAGGGCTCGGTGCCGGACTCCGGCGGCGTCCCGAGGTGCGAGACCGGCTCGCTGACGCCGTAGAACAGCAGGCCGATGCCCATGCCGGCGCTGAACATCATCGCGAACCAGGAGACCGTCGAGAACTCCGGGCGCTCGTCGTCGCGCCCGAGCCGGGTGCGCCCGTGGCGGGACAGGGCCAGCCAGGCGGAGAAGGCCACGAAGCCGGTCGCGGCCAGGACGAAGGCCCAGCCGAAGGCGCCCGTGAGCCAGGCCAGGACGTCGCCGGAGACCTGCGAGAACCGGTCGGGCAGGAGCAGGCCCAGGGCGAGGAAGACGACGACGGCGGCCGCGCTCACGCCGAAGACCACCCTGTCGACGCGGGGGCGCGCGGCTGCCGCGGCGCGGCCGCCCGGCGGCGACGACGGGGAGGAGGAGGGGTTCCGGTGGTGCGGACATGCCCGCCAGGGTGGCACGCACGGGACGCCCCGCACCCCGATCAGGGGTCGCCGCACGGCTCCTGCCGGACATCGTCGCAGGTCAGCGCCGTGCCGACGCGCTCGACGGCCCGGCTGCCGCGCCCCGGGAGGTAGGCTGGGGCGAACCACCCCCGTGACACCCGTCGACACCCTCTCCCGCGGAGCGAGCACCCCCATGCCCTTGAGCACCCGTGACGACCTGCGCAACGTCGCGATCGTCGCCCACGTCGACCACGGCAAGACCACCCTCGTCGACGCGATGCTCTGGCAGTCCGGCGCCTTCCGCGCCAACGCCGACGTCGCCGACCGCGTCATGGACTCCGGTGACCTCGAGCGCGAGAAGGGCATCACGATCCTCGCGAAGAACACCTCGGTCCGCTACACCGGCCCGGGGTCGCCCGAGGGCGGCATGACCATCAACATCATCGACACCCCGGGCCACGCCGACTTCGGTGGCGAGGTCGAGCGCGGGCTGAGCATGGTCGACGGCGTCGTCCTGCTGGTCGACGCCTCCGAGGGCCCGCTGCCGCAGACCCGCTTCGTGCTGCGCAAGGCCCTCGCGGCCGGGATGCCCGTCGTGATCCTCGTCAACAAGGTCGACCGGCCCGACGCCCGCATCGCGGCCGTCGTGGAGGAGAGCATCGACCTGCTGCTCGACCTCGGTTCCGACGTCGAGGGCATCGACGTCGACAAGCTGCTCGCGGTCCCCGTCGTCTACGCCTCGGCGAAGAACGGCCGCGCCTCGCTGAACCAGCCCGAGGACGGTGGCCTGCCGGACGCCGAGGACCTCGTCCCGCTGTTCCAGACGATCATCGACACGATCCCGGCGCCGGTCTACGACCCCGAGACCCCGCTGCAGGCGCACGTCACCAACCTCGACGCCTCGCCCTTCCTCGGCCGCCTCGCGCTGCTGCGGATCTTCTCGGGCGAGCTCGTCAAGGGTCAGCAGGTCGCGTGGTGCAAGCACGACGGGACGATCGAGCGCGTCAAGGTCACCGAGCTGCTCGTGACCGAGGCCGTCACCCGCGTGCCCGGCGAGAAGGCCGGCCCGGGCGACATCGTCGCCGTCGCCGGCATCGAGGGCATCACCATCGGCGAGACGCTCGCCGACCCGGAGGACCCGCGCCCGCTGCCGCTCATCACGGTCGACGAGCCCGCCATCTCCATGACGATCGGCATCAACACCTCGCCGATGGCCGGCCGCGTCAAGGGCGCCAAGGTCACGGCGCGCCTCGTGAAGGACCGGCTGGAGAAGGAGCTGGTCGGCAACGTGTCGATCCGCGTCCTGCCCACCGAGCGCCCCGACGCCTGGGAGGTGCAGGGCCGCGGTGAGCTGGCGCTGGCCATCCTCGTCGAGCAGATGCGCCGCGAGGGCTACGAGCTCACCGTCGGCAAGCCGCAGGTGGTGCTGCGCAAGGACGAGGCCGGCAAGGTCCTCGAACCCTTCGAGAACCTGACGATCGACTCCCCCGAGGAGTACCTGGGCGCCATCACGCAGCTGCTCGCGGCGCGCAAGGGCCGCATGGAGACGATGACGAACCACGGCACCGGCTGGGTGCGCATGGAGTTCTACGTCCCCTCGCGCGGGCTCATCGGGTTCCGCACCGAGTTCCTCACCGACACCCGAGGCACCGGCATCGCGCACGCGCTGTTCGCGAAGTACGACCACTGGGCGGGCGACATCCGCACCCGCAACTCGGGTTCGCTCGTCGCCGACCGCGCCGGTGCCGCCACCGCGTTCGCGATGACGAACCTGCAGGAGCGCGGGCAGATGTTCATCGAGCCGACGGCCGAGGTCTACGAGGGCATGATCGTCGGGGAGAACTCCCGCGCCGACGACATGGACGTGAACATCACCAAGGAGAAGAAGCTCTCCAACATGCGGTCGTCGACCTCCGACGAGTTCGAGCGCCTCGTGCCCCCGCGGCACCTCTCGCTGGAGCAGTCGCTGGAGTTCTGCCGCGAGGACGAGTGCGTCGAGGTGACCCCGGAGGCCGTGCGCATCCGCAAGGTCGAGCTCGCGGCCAGCGCGCGGGCCAAGGGGTCCGCGAAGGCCCGCCGGGCCTGACCTCCCCCCGCGGCGGCCCACCGCCGCCTCACGGACCCCCGGTGCCCCGGCCCCGGGGGTCCGTCGCGTCCGGGGTCCACCCGGGCGCGGTGGACGGGTGGGCGCGGTGGACGGGCAGGATGGGCCCATGACGACTCTGCCTGGACCGTCCGAGGACCCCGGTGCGGCACCCGTGCTGCCGGGCGAGACCGCCGGCGCGGGGACCGCGTCGCACGACGCGCTGGAGGCGGCCGCCGACCTCGTCGACGACGTCGCGGGGGAGCTGGACCCGGCCGGGCTGGAGTCGATGGAGCGCCTCGACCAGCCCCGCCGGCTGCTCTTCGTGCACGCCCACCCCGACGACGAGACCATCGGCACGGGCGGCACCATGGCCCGCTACGCGCAGGCCGGCGCGTCGGTGACGCTCCTGACCGCGACGCGCGGCGAGCTGGGCGACGTCGTCCCCGCCGAGCTGGCGCACCTGGGCCCCGACGAGCTCGCCGAGCACCGCACGCGGGAGCTGGCGACCGCGATGGAGGCCCTCGGCGTCGAGGACCACCGCTTCCTCGCCCGCCGCGACGGCTCCGGCTACCGCGACTCCGGCATGGTCTGGCTGCGACCCGGCCAGGCCGCCGTGGGCGACGAGGTCGACCCGCGCTCGCTGGTGGCGGCCGACCCCGAGGAGGTCGCGCAGCGCATCGCCGACGTGGTCCGCGAGGTCCGCCCCCAGGTCGTCGTGACGTACGAACCGGGCGGCGGCTACGGCCACCCCGACCACGTCCGCGTCCACGAGGCCACGACGCGGGCGCTGGTCCTGGCCGCCGGTGAGGACCGCGAGCAGCCGGACGTCGTGCCGTGGGCGGTCGCGAAGGTCTACTGGAGCGTGCAGCCCGAGAGCCTGGCCCGCGCGGGCCTCGCGGCGCTGGCCGCGGCGGGTGCCCCGGGGGCGGCCGACCCCGAGGGGCCCCTGCCGAGCGCGGTCGTGCCCGACGCGGAGGTCACGACCGTCGTGGACGCGTCGGGGCAGATGGCCGCCAAGCTCGCGGCCCTGCGGGCGCACGCCACCCAGCTGACGCTCGACCTCGACGCCCCCGTGCCGGCGATGCGGCTCAGCAACGACGTGCCGCAGCCCCTGCAGCCGCTCGAGCACTACCGCCTGGCGCACGGCGTGCCCGGCGGGCCGTTCGACGCGGACGGCCGCGAGACCGACCTGTTCGCGGGGATCGCCCTGTCCTGACGCGCGGCGCCCGCCCGGAGCGGTCCCCGGAGTCGCGCAGCGTCGCGCGCGTTGCGCCACCCGGGTGAACCGCTCACCCGTCCTGGTCACGGACGGTCGATGTGGGGCGCACGCAGTGCGCCGGCAGGGTTGGGTGGGGCGCGGCCGGGTCCCTCGCGCGGCCGCGACGAGAGGAGCCGCCGTGGCCCAGCAGGTCAGCCCCTCCGAGGAGCAGGCCGCGGCGGGCGGCACGCCCGCGCCGCGCCGCCGCCGGGACGCGGCGGACGTGGGGCGCACGCGCGAGCGGCACCGTCGCCGCCGCACCCGCGTGCTGCTGCTGACCGTCCTCGCCGTCCTGCTCGTCGTCGACGTCCGCCTCGCCACGGGCGCCCCGCTGCTGCCGGCCCTGCCGCAGGTCGACCCGATCTACCTCATGTCGGGCCTGTTCTTCGCGGTGCTCATCGCCGTGCTGCTCGGCCAGACCCTCGTCGCCGGCCGCTCCCCGCACGTGCTCTACCGGCCCGAGCAGATCGACGTCGGCCTGGACGACGTCGTCGGCCTGGGCGCCGTGAAGGAGGACGTCGAGCGCAGCCTCGACCTGTTCCTCGCGGCCCGCAGCTTCCGCCGGGACATGGGCGGGCGCCCGCGCCGCGGCCTGCTGTTCGAGGGCCCGCCCGGCACCGGCAAGACGCACATGGCCAAGGCGATGGCCCGGGAGGCCGGGGTCCCGTTCCTCTTCGTCTCCGCGACCTCGTTCCAGTCGATGTGGTACGGCGCGACGGCCCGCAAGCTCCGCTCGTACTTCAAGGCGCTGCGCCGCGCCGCGCGCGCCGAGGGCGGCGCGATCGGGTTCATCGAGGAGATCGACGCGATCGCCGGGGCCCGCGGGGGCATGAACGCCGCGGTCGCCGCGCCCGGCCAGGCGTCCTCCGTCGTGTCCTGCGGCGGGCTCACGGGCCTCGTCAGCGTCGCCGCCGCGGCGGGGGTGCGCGTGGAGCGGGTCGCGACCAGCGAGGGCGCCAGCGGCGTCGTCAACGAGCTCCTCGTCCAGATGCAGTCCTTCGACGAACCCACCGGGTGGCAGTCGTTGCAGGGCAAGCTGTTCGACGCGGTCAACCGCTACCTGCCGGCCCACCGGCAGCTGCAGCGCAGCGCGGCGGAACCCGTCGAGGTGCTGCTCATCGCCGCGACGAACCGCGCCGACGCCCTCGACCCCGCGCTGCTGCGGCCCGGTCGCTTCGACCGCCGCCTCACGTTCGGCCTGCCCGACAAGCACGGCCGCCGCGACCTCGTCGACCACTTCCTGGCGCGCAAGTCCCACGACGCCGCGCTGGACACCGACGAGCGCCGCGACGCGCTCGCGGCGATCACGACGGGCTACAGCCCCGTGATGATCGAGAACCTCCTGGACGAGGCCCTCGTCAACGCGGTCCGCCGCGCGGCGCCCGGGATGTCCTGGACCGACCTCGAGCACGCCCGCCTCGTCACGGAGGTCGGCCTCGGCCAGCCCGTGGCGTACACCGACCACGAGCGCCGCCTGATCGCGACGCACGAGGCCGGGCACGCCGTCGTCGCGTGGCTCGTGGCGCCGCAGCGCCGGCTGGAGGTCCTCACGATCGTCAAGCGCGCCGACGCCCTGGGCCTGCTGGCGCACGGCGACACCGAGGACGTCTACACGCGCTCGCGCACCGAGCTGGCGGGGCTCGTCCAGATCGCGTTCGGCGGCCAGGTCGCCGAGGAGCTGTTCTTCGGCGACGTCTCCACGGGTCCCTCGGGCGACCTGCAGGCGGCCACGCAGACCGCGGCGCAGATGGTCGGCGCGGCCGGCATGGCGGGAACGCTGATCTCCTTCGCGGCCGTGCAGAACGGCGCGTTCGCCGACGGCAACCTCGTCTCGCGCGTGCTGGGCGACGCCGAGGGCCGCCGCATGGTCGAGGCGCTGCTGGTGGAGCAGAAGACGGCCGTGCAGGAGCTGCTGGGCCGCCACACCCACCTCGTCGCCGCCCTGCGCGACGCCCTCGTGACCCGCCACGAGCTCATCGGTGCCGAGATCACCGACGTCCTCGAGGCGGCCCGCGACCAGGCGGCGGCGGAACCGGCGGCGGCGGAACCGCCGCCGGCCGGACCGGTGTGGACGCAGGACGAGCTGCCGCGACCGGGGGACGACGCGGACGTCCCGCGCGTCGTGGACCTGCGCAGCGCGCCCGTCGGCGCCGACCCGCGGCCCGCGGGCGCCTGAGCGTCCGGGCCGCCCGCCCGCCGCAGCAGCAGCCGGGGGGCGCCCGTCAGGCCGGCGTCAGGCGCAGGCACCGCGCCGTGTACCCCGCGGCGGGCGCCTCGAGCGTGAGCACGCCCGCCGCCGCGTCCCACGCCCACGGCCAGCGCGGTAGCGCGACGGGGAACACGGGGGCGACGTCGAGGTCCCGGCCGCGCAGCGCGGGCAGCCGCAGGCGCGCCGGGGCGCCCGCGGGGCCGCGGTGCCACACGCTCAGCAGCGTCGAGCGCGGGCCCGTGAGCGCCAGTGCGACCCACGGGTCCTCCCACCCGGGCAGGCCCAGCGGCCAGGCGGGCACGGCCTCGACGAGGTCGCCCCGCAGCGCGCGGTGCGCCGCGACGGCCTCGTGCACCAGGGCCCGCTGCGCGTCGTCCATGCGCGGCAGGTGGCCCGAGACGTAGATCCGCGACAGCAGGCCCGTCACGAGGGTCGCCGCGACCTCCTCCGCGCCCATCCCGGGCTGCGGGTAGGCCCAGTTGGCGGCCTGCTCGGGCAGCACCGCCAGGGGAGCGGCGGCCGCCACGGGTGCGTAGCGCGGCGGGTCCTGCTGGTCGGAGGTCGACTGCAGCTGCAGCACGGACAGCAGCGCCCGGTCCGCGCGCATGGCCCCCGAGGAGCAGTTCTCCAGCACCAGCTCCGGGTGCCGGTCCAGCACGCCCGTCAGCCAGTCCAGGTGCGCGCGGTGGTGCCGCAGCAGCCCCGCGCCGGGGCTCACGCCGCCGCGGTCCGTGCCGGCGCCGGGGTTGACGTTGTAGTCCAGCTTGAAGAAGCCGACCCCGAAGTCGCCCACGAGCCGGTCCACGACCGCGTCGAGGTGCGCGCGGGCCGCGGGGTGCGCCAGGTCCAGGTGGTGGCGGCCGTGCTCGGTGAGCACGCGGCCGTGGCGCTGCCAGAACGCCTCGGGCGGCAGCGTGCCCGCGAGGGGGCTGCGCACGCCGACCACCTCGGGCTCCAGCCACAGCCCCACCACCATGCCGCGGGCCCGGACGTGGTCGGTGACCTCGCGCAGGCCCCCGGGGAAGCGCACCGTGGAGGGTTCCCAGGCGCCGACGGTGTCCCACCAGTCGCCCGTGTCGTCGTACCAGCCCGCGTCGATGCAGAACACCTCGGCGCCGGCGTCGGCGGCCGCGTCGACGAGGGGGAGCAGCTTCGCCGTGGTCGGGTCGCCCATCAGGGTGTTCATGTAGTCGTTGAAGACGACCGGCAGCGTCGTGTCGTCGGGGTGCGCGCGGCGCGTGGCGCGCCGGTGGCGGGTGAGCGCGGCGACGGCCGCGTCGAGGTCGGCGCCGACCGCGAGGACCGCGGGCACCGACGTCCAGCTCTCGCCGGGGGCGAGCGGCTGCGCCCAGGCGTGGTCGTCGTCGGTGGGCCCGGCGAGCGCGAGGTAGGCGCCCGCGGCGTCGTCGCCGACCTCCCAGCGCCAGCCCGCGCTGCTCGCGACCTCCCACAGCCACGTCGTGCCGTCGCCCGCGCTGAGCGCGCCGAGCGGGTGCGGCCCGCCGGTGGACCACGTGCCCTGCGAGCGCCGGACGAGCGCCTGGCGGCCCTCGCCGCCGTGCGCGCCGGCCGAGAGGTCCGCCAGGCCCGCCGCGCGCAGGGGCCGCCGCTGCCAGCGGCCCTCGCCGACCCAGTCCGAGACGCCGTCGAGCAGGACGAGGTCGTCCGCGGGCACGCCCGTGCCGGCCCCCGCGGGCTGCACCCGGCTCGCCCAGCTCGTCACCGACTGCAGGAGCACGTCCGCAGCGCCCGCGTTGGTGACGGTGACGACGCTGCTCAGCGCCGCGACGCCGTCGGGGGAGGTGAGCTCGACCCACACGGCGAGCCCGGACGCGGTGTCGCGCAGGTCCAGCCGCAGCCGGTGCGACCCGGCGGCGTCGCGGTCGCGCGCGGAGCCGACGAGCCGCAGCCGGGCCCCCACCGCGGTGCGCACGAGCCGCATCGAGGCGCGGGCCCGGCCGTGCCCGGCGGCCAGGAGCTCGACCAGCGGGACCGCGTCGAGGTCCGTCCCCGCCGCGGCGCCGGCCGGTGCGTCGTCGTGCTCGCCGCCGTCGGTGTCGTCAGGGCAGGGCGCGGCGAGGAGCCGCGTCACCGCGAGGGGGCCGTGCGCGGGCTGCGACAGCTCGAGCGTCAGCGCGCCGTGCCCCCACCGCAGCGTCTGCTCGCGGTCGTCCTCGGTGTGCTCGGCGGTGCGGCCCAGGGGCACGGGGGCGTCCTCTCGTCGTCGACCGGTCCCCGCCGATGATCGCGGCTGCCCACCGGGGTGGCCAGCCGTCCGGGCGCCGCGGACGCCCGCCGGCTCAGGGCGCGAGGCGGTAGTGGTACCCGTGGTGGACGGTGAAGCCCGCGGCCCCGTACAGCGCCCGCGCGCCCCCGTTGGCCTCGGCCACCTGCAGGTAGGCCGAGGTCGCGCCCGCGGCGCGGGCCCAGTCGGCCACCTCCGCGAGCACCCGGCGGGCGAGGCCCCGGCGGCGGTGGGAGGGGGCGACCTCCACCGCGCTCAGGCCGGCCCAGCCGGGCGACAGCGACCCGCGGGCCACCGCCACCGTGCGGTCGCCGTCGCGGACCCGGACGAAGACCTGCTCGTCGGCCGAGACGAGCACCGCCCGCCCCGCGGGGGGCACGGCCGCACCCCCGCGGTAGTGGTAGGCGCCGAGCCAGTCCTCGTCGGGTCGCGGCGTCCGGTCGAGCGTGCAGCCGGTGGGCAGCGGCACCTCGGTGGCCGCGGGCAGGTCGTCGACGGCGGCCGTCATGACGACGGTGGGGGTGTCGACGCGCCAGCCGCGGGCGGACAGCTCGTCGGCCAGCGGGGTCCCGGCGCCGAGGGTGCCCGCGGCGTGCACCACCGCGAACCGCGGCGGCAGCGACCGCCGCGCGTAGAAGGCCTCGACCCGGGCGAGCGCGTCGGCCAGGCCCGTGCCCGGCGCGCCCACCGCGAGGCAGGAGTTGGCGCGGCCCGTGAAGCCCTGCGCGGCCCGCAGCCACCACTCGCCCAGGCGCTCGCGCTCGAGCGGGCGCCAGTGCTCGGCCATCACGCGCTCGAGGTCGTCGGGGGCCACGGCGAGGTGCGGCGCCGCCCGGCGCCGCGGCGGCGGTGGGACGCCCTTGGCCGCGAGGACGTCCGCCCGCCGCACCACGACCGGACCGCGGCGCGTGCCGACGACGAGGTGCTCGGCGTCCGCGTCCAGGAGCTCGCCCAGCGCGTCGGCGGCCGAGCCGTCGGCCAGCCGGTGCCGCACGACGACGCGGGCGCCCACGACCAGCTCGTGCGGGCGCAGGACGAGCCGCGGCGCGAGGCCGCCGCCCGCACCGCCGTCGAGGCCGTCCGGCCCTGTCGACTCGGGCACAGGGCCCCCTCCTGCCTGTCGCGTTCCCGGGAGTCCGCGATACTAGGCGGGTGCGCCCGGGGGCCCGGGCGCAGCACCGTCGAGGACCACCGGCCCGCGCCCGTCGTCGTGCACCCACCACACCCGCGGTCACTGCACGGCGCCGGAGGACCCGGAGCCGGAGGAGGAGGACACCTGTGACCTACGTCATCGCTCAGCCCTGCGTGGACGTCAAGGACAAGGCGTGCATCGAGGAGTGCCCCGTCGACTGCATCTACGAGGGCAAGCGCTCCCTGTACATCCACCCGGACGAGTGCGTCGACTGCGGCGCCTGCGAACCGGTCTGCCCCGTCGAGGCCATCTACTACGAGGACGACGTCCCCGAGCAGTGGTCGGTCTTCACGGCGGCCAACGTCGAGTTCTTCGACACCATCGGCTCGCCCGGCGGCGCGGCGAAGCTCGGCGAGATCGACGCCGACCACGTCGCGGTCAGCTCGCTGCCGCCGCAGGCCGAGGGGCACTGACGGTGGAGGCCGCGGCCGCCGTGCGCCCGGGGTCACCGGGCCCCGCGCCGCGGCGGCCCCGCGGCGCGGGCCTGCCCGACTTCCCGTGGGACTCCCTCGCGGGGGCCAAGGCCACCGCCGCGGCGCACCCGGGCGGGCTCGTCGACCTGTCGGTCGGCACGCCCGTGGACCCGACGCCCGAGGTCGTGGCCGAGGCGCTGCGCGGCGCCGCCGACGCCCCCGGCTACCCGCAGACCCACGGCACCCCCGCCCTGCGCGAGACCGTGAGCGCGTGGTTCGCCCGCCGCCGCGGGGTGCCCGGCGTCGACCCCGACGGCGTGCTGCCGACGATCGGCTCGAAGGAGCTCGTGGCCTGGCTGCCGCTGCTGCTGGGCCTCG
Source organism: Kineococcus siccus (assembly GCF_009906795.1). Lineage (GTDB taxonomy): Bacteria > Actinomycetota > Actinomycetes > Actinomycetales > Kineococcaceae > Kineococcus > Kineococcus siccus. Next base: position 11,215 of record NZ_JAAALN010000017.1, on the reverse strand, counting down.
GCCCGGGCGACGTCGTCGCCCACCCCGGTGTCGCCTACCCCACCTACGACGTCGGGGCCCGGCTGGCCGGGGCGCGTCCCGCGGTCGCCGACGGCGTCGCCGGGCTCGCGGCCGCCGAGGAGCAGGCGCTCCAGACCGGGGGCCGGGTCGGCCTCGTGTGGCTGAACTCGCCGTCCAACCCGACCGGTGCGGTGCTCGAGGTCGAGGAGCTCGCCGCCGTGGTGGCGTGGGCCCGCGAGCGGGGGATCGTCGTCGCGAGCGACGAGTGCTACGCGGAGCTCGGCTGGGACGAGCGCCACGACGCCGCGCGCGGCGGTCTCGTGCCGTCGCTGCTGGACCCGCGGGTCTGCGGCGGCGACCACACGGGGCTGCTCTGCGTGTACTCGACGTCCAAGCAGTCCAACCTCGCGGGCTACCGCGCGGCCTTCGTCGCGGGTGACGTGGCGCTGGTGGGGGAGCTGCTGGCGGTGCGCAAGCACGCCGGGATGATCGTGCCGTGGCCCGTGCAGGTCGCGCTGGCCGCGGCGCTGGCCGACGACGCCCACGTGGACGCCCAGCGCGAGCGCTACCGCGCCCGGCGCGACGTGGTCCGCACCGCCCTGGAGGGCGCGGGGTTCCGCGTCGACGCCTCGGGGGCGGGCCTGTACCTGTGGGCCACGCGCGGTGCGGACAGCCGCACGACGGTCGCGGAGCTCGCCGCGCGCGGCGTCCTCGCGGCCCCCGGGGACTTCTACGGCCCCGCCGGGGCGCGGCACGTCCGCATCGCCCTGACGGCGACGGACGAGCGCATCGCCGAGGTCCCCGGCCGGCTCGCCGACCTGCGCGCCTGACCCCGCCGCCGCCCGTCCCCCGTCGGGGGGACGCGGCGGCGCGACGGCCCGCGCGCCGCCCGGTGACGGCGACCTCGCGTTGGGGACGGCCCGCGGGGGCGGGTACGGTCGCCGCATGGCGGACTCCGTGACCCTGAAGCACGCAGGTGGCGAGCTCGACCTGCCCGTGACCCCGGCGACCGAGGGGACCTCCGGGTTCGGCATCGGCAGCCTCATGAAGGAGACGGGGCTCGTCACCCTCGACTCCGGCTTCACGAACACGGCGTCCTGCACCTCGGCCATCACCTACATCGACGGCGACGCGGGGATCCTGCGCTACCGCGGGTACCCCATCGAGCAGCTGGCCGAGAAGTCCTCGTTCGTCGAGGTCTCCTACCTCCTCATCCACGGCGAGCTGCCGACCGAGTCGCAGCTGTCGGCGTTCACCGAGCGGATCCAGCGGCACACGCTGCTGCACGAGGACCTCAAGCGGTTCTTCGACGGCTTCCCGCGCGACGCCCACCCCATGCCCGTGCTGTCCAGCGCCGTGAGCGCGCTGTCGACGTTCTACCCGAACAGCCTGAACCCCTTCGACACCGAGCAGGTCGAGCTCTCGACGTTCCGCCTGCTCGCCAAGCTGCCGACGATCGCGGCGTACGCGCACCGCAAGTCCCTCGGGCAGCCGCTGCTGTACCCCGACAACCGCCTCGGGCTGGTCGAGAACTTCACGCGCCTGGCGTTCGGCAACCCGGCCGAGGACTACGAGCTGGACCCGACGCTCGTGAAGGCGCTGGACCAGCTGTTCGTGCTGCACGCCGACCACGAGCAGAACTGCTCGACGTCGACGGTGCGCCTCGTCGGTTCCGGGCAGGCCAACCTGTTCGCGTCGGTCTCGGCCGGCATCCACGCGCTGTCGGGGCCGCTGCACGGCGGCGCGAACTCCGCGGTGCTGGACATGCTCGAGATGATCCGCGACTCCGACGACGACGTCGACACGTTCATGACGAAGGTCAAGAACAAGGAGAAGGGCGTGCGCCTGATGGGCTTCGGCCACCGGGTGTACAAGAACTACGACCCGCGCGCGGCGATCGTGAAGAAGACCGCCGACGAGGTGCTGTCCAAGCTCGGCAAGCGCGACGAGCTGCTGGACATCGCGATGCGCCTGGAGGAGATCGCCCTCTCCGACGACTACTTCATCGAGCGCAAGCTCTACCCGAACGTCGACTTCTACACGGGCATCATCTACAAGGCGATGGGTTTCCCGACGAAGATGTTCACGGTCCTGTTCGCCCTCGGCCGCCTGCCGGGCTGGGTGGCGCAGTGGCGCGAGATGATCCAGGACCCGGCCACCAAGATCGGCCGGCCGCGCCAGGTCTACGTCGGCGAGACCGAGCGCGACTACACCGACGTCGCCGGCCGCTGACACGACCCCTGCGGTACCGGCCGCGGTGCGCGGCGCGACTCACTCCGCGACGCGCACCTGCACGCCGCCGGGAGGCACCCCCGTCGCCGTCGTGCGCCACGCCCCGCCCGCGGTGCGCGTCCACCGGGACCCGTCGACGCTGACCTCGGTGATGCCGTAGCGCTCCGCCGACGCGACGGCCCAGCCCGCCACGGCCCACGCGGTGCGCACCGCGTCCGCGCCGTCGCCGAGGTCGTACTCCAGCCCGTGGCCGGTGGTCCCCGGCACCACCCGCGCCGCCACCGGGGTGACCTGGACGGCGAGGGCGTCGCGGACGGCCGCGGCGCGGGGCACGGGGTTCTCGTCGTCGCCCGCCTCGCCGGCCTCCGCCGCCGCCGGCTGCAGGCGGCACGTGAACCCGCCCGGCGTGTACCCGGTCAGGGCCGAGGCCACGAGCCGCCCCTCCTGCTCGTGGTCGCCGTAGGCGAGGGGGAAGCCGCTGCGCTGCACCGCCTGCGCGGCGTCCGTGACCGCCATGTCGCGGTAGCCGTCGACCTCGACGAGCCCGTCGTAGAACGCGTTGGTCGCGTACACCGGGTCCTGCACCTGCGCCTCGGTGCCCCAGCCCTGCGAGGGCCGCTGCTGGAACAGGCCCAGGGAGTCGCGGTCGCCGTAGTCGAGGTTGCGCAGGCCGGACTCCTGGATCGCGGTGGCGATCGCGATGGTCGCCGCGCGGGCGGGGAGACCGCGGCGCACCGCGGCGCCCACGATCGTGGCCGAGTTGGCCGCCTGCTCCGGGGTGAGGGACGTCGACTCCCCGCCGACCGTGGCCGTGCACCGCGGCACGAGCACGGGTGCGTCGTCGTCGCGCGAGGACCACACGGCGCCGGCTGCCACGACTGCCACCACGGCGACGAGGACGACGACGCGACGGCGCCGGGCCCGCGCCACGCGTCGCGTCACCACGCGCGGGCCGGTTCGGTCCGGGGGGAGTGGTCGGTCCGGGGGCGGCGGTGGGCCCGGGGGGAGCGGTCAGTTCGCGTGCAGCGCAGGGTTCAGCTCCACCGTCGTGCCGCGGCGCGGCAGCGCCTCGACGGTCCCCGAGACGGAGTTGCGGCGGAACAGCAGGCCCGCCGACCCCGACAGCAGCCGCGCGGGCACCGTGCGGTCCGGCGTGCCGTCGGCGCTCAGCAGCGTGACCTTCGTCCCGGCCGTGATGTACGTCCCCGCCTCCACGACGCAGTCGTCGCCCAGGCTGATCCCCGTGCCGGAGTTCGCGCCGAGCAGGCAGCGCTCGCCGATCCGGACGACCTCCTTGCCGCCGCCGGACAGCGTCCCCATGATCGACGCGCCGCCCCCCACGTCGCTGCCGTCGCCCACGACCACGCCCGCGGAGACGCGGCCCTCGACCATCGAGGTCCCGAGCGTCCCGGCGTTGTAGTTGACGAACCCCTCGTGCATCACGGTCGTGCCGGCGGCCAGGTGCGCGCCGAGGCGGACCCGGTCGGCGTCGGCGATGCGCACGCCCGTCGGCGTCACGTAGTCGGTCATCCGGGGGAACTTGTCGATGCCCAGGACGGTGACCGGCCCGACGTTGGCGCGCAGCGCGAGCCGGGTGCGCTCGAAGTCGGACACGGCGCACGGCCCGTGGTTCGTCCACACGACGTTGGCCAGCACCCCGAAGATCCCCGTGAGGTCGACCTCGTGCGGCCGCACGAGGCGGTGGGACAGCAGGTGCAGGCGCAGGTAGGCGTCGGCGGTGTCGGCGGGCGGCGCGTCCAGGTCGACCTCGGTCGTCAGCACGCGCTGCCGCACGCGGCGGTGCGGGTCGGAGTCCTCCAGCGACGCCAGCTCGGCGGGCACGCCGTAGGAGCCGGTGTGCGGGCTGGGCCCGAGGGCGGGGAAGGGGTACCAGACGTCGAGCACGGTGCCGTCCTCGGCGGCGGTCGCGAGGCCGTGCCCCCACGCGAGCCGCCGCGCGGCGCCGGCCGCCGTCGAGCCGCCGGCGGTGGGGGACGAGGACGTCTGCTCGTTCACGCGGACGACCCTACGGGGTGCGCGCGCCACGGCCGCGTCGACGGGCGCGGGCCTCGTTAGGGTGCTCCGCGTGAGGACCCCGCAGACCACCACGACGACGGGGACGCCCGTCGACCTCGCCGACGCGAGCCTCGACGCGGTCGAGCTGACCCGCCGCGTCTGCGACATCGCCTCGGTGAGCGGACAGGAGACCGACCTGGCCGACGCCGTGGAGGCCGCGCTGCGCGGCACGGGCCTGGAGGTGCTGCGCGACGGTGACGCGGTCGTCGCCCGCACCCGGCTGGGCCGCCCCGAGCGGGTCCTGCTCGCGGGGCACCTGGACACCGTGCCGCTCACCGACCCGCCGAACCTGCCCGTGCGCCGCGAGCGGCACCCCGTGGACGGCGACGTCCTCGTCGGTCGCGGCACGTGCGACATGAAGGGCGGCGTCGCGGTGCAGCTCGTGCTGGCCCGCGACGTCGCGGCCGCGGGCGACGCCCTCGCGCGCGACGTCACCTTCGTCTTCTACGACCACGAGGAGGTCGAGGCCGCGCGCAACGGGCTGGGCCGCCTCGCGCGCAACGCCCCCGACGCGCTGGCCGCGGACTTCGCGGTCCTCCTCGAGCCGTCGTCCGCGGTCGTCGAGGGCGGCTGCAACGGCACGCTGCGCGCCGAGGTCACGACGACCGGCAAGGCCGCGCACTCGGCCCGCCCGTGGCGCGGTGTCAACGCGATCCACGCCGCGGCCCCCGTCCTGGCGCGCCTCGCCGAGCACGTCCCGGCCGAGGTCGAGGTCGAGGGGCTCGTCTTCCGCGAGGCGCTGAACGCCGTGGGCATCTCCGGTGGCATCGCGGGCAACGTCGTCCCCGACGCGTGCACGGTCGTCGTCAACCACCGCTTCGCCCCCAGGTGGTCGGCGGCCGAGGCCGAGGCGCACGTGCGGGAGGTGTTCACGGGCTTCGACGTCCGCGTCACCGACGTGGCCGAGGGGGCGCTGCCCGGCCTGGACCGCCCGGCCGCCGCGGACTTCGTTCGGCGCACGGGGACCGACCCGCTGCCGAAGTACGGCTGGACCGACGTGGCCCGCTTCTCGGCCCTCGGCGTGCCCGCCGTCAACTACGGGCCGGGCGACAACGCCACCGCGCACGCCGACGACGAGCGCTGCCGGGTCGAGGAGATCGAGACGTGCGTGCGCGTGCTGCGAGGCTGGCTCCTGGAGACCGCGGCCGGCGCGGCGGGCGCGGCCGCGAACGAGGGGGACTGAGTGAGCACCATCTGCCTGTACGGCAGCGCGAGCGGGGGCATCGACCCGGCCCACGTCGAGCTGGCCACGCGCGTGGGCCGGATCATCGGTGAACGCGGTCACGACTTCGTCTACGGCGGCGGCGGGACGTCGGTCATGGGAGCGGCCGAGGCCGCGGCGCGCGCCGCGGGGGCCCGCACCACCGGGGTGATCCCGCGGGCGCTGCTGGAGCTGGAGCTGCCCCCCGAGGGCATCTCGGAGCTGCTGGTCACCGACGAGATGCGCGAGCGCAAGGCCCTCATGGACGCGCGCGCCGACGCCTTCGTCGTGCTGCCGGGCGGCCTCGGCACGCTGGAGGAGCTCTTCGAGATCTGGGTCGCGCGGACCATCGGCCTGCACACCAAGCCGCTCGCGGTGCTGGACTCGCAGGGGCACTACGCGGGGTTGCGGACCTGGCTGGAGCAGCTGGTGGACAAGGGCTTTGCCCGGCCCCTGATCTTCGACTGCCTGCACTGGACCGACGACCCCGAGGACGCGATCGACTTCCTCGAGTCCGCCCCGCGCGAGCGCGTCACGCTGCCCTCCTCCGAGATCGTCGGCACGTTCGTCGACTTCCCGCGCCCGCAGGACCGGCCGGCGGGCGGGGTCGCGCCGGGGGAGACCGGCTCGTGACGCTCGTCCTGCTCGTGCTGGTGCTGGTCGCCGTCGGGCTGGTCGCGGCCGTCGCCTCGGGGCGCATCACCGGCGGCCTGGGCCCGGCCACGAGCAGCCGCCCCTACGTGGGCCTGCCCGAGGGCCCCGTGGTGGCCTCCGACGTGGACGCCGTCCGCTTCTCGCTCGGGCTGCGGGGCTACCGGATGGACGAGGTGGACGCGGTCCTGGAGAAGCTGCGCGACGAGATCCGCGAGCGCGACGACGAGCTCACCGCCTGGCGCGGCGCCGGTGAGTGAGCTCCCCGCCGCGGAGGTGGCCGCGCTCGCGCCGCCGCCCGCCGAGCGCACCCGCGCGGTCGTGGCCTTCACGGCGCGGCAGCTCGTCGACGCCGACGCCGCCGCGGTCTTCGCCGTCCTGACCGACTGGCCGCGCCAGACCGCCTGGGTGCCCGGCACGGTCGTCGAGCGGCTGCCCGGGCCCGTGGCCGCGGCGGGCGAGCGGTTCGTCGGCCGCAGCGCGGTGGGGCCGCTCGTGCTGGACGACCCCATGACGGTCGTGCGGTTCCGCGCGCCGGCCGCGGGGCGCCCGGGCGTCGTCGACCTGGTCAAGACCGGCGCCGTGCTCGGCGGCACCGTGACCATCGGGATCCGCGACGTCGGGGGCGGGCGCACGCAGGTGGAGTGGACGGAGCGCATCCGGGTGCGGCCCGCGTGGCTCGCCGCGCTCGCCGCGGTGGCGGGGCCGGTGCCGCGCTGGCTGGGCAGCGCCGCGTTCACGGCCGTCCTGCGGGCCATGGTGCGCGAGGCGTTCCCGGCCGGTGAGGTAGGCGGGGCCGGCGGGGGCGACGCGGGCCGACCGCGGCCGTGACGACCGCGCCGACGGTGCTCGCGCGAGGCCCCCGCGCGCCCTGGCGCACCCGCCTGGCGCTGCGCTGGCTGCGCTCACCCGCGGCCGTGCGCGTCCTCGTCGTCTACGCGCTGGCGCGCGTCTTCTCGGCGGCCGTGCTGGCCGAGGTCGCGCGCTTCCAGGAGCCGAGCATCTGGACGCCGCAGGACCCGGGCTACCACGACGTGCTCGCCCTCTGGGACGCCACCTGGTACGAGGAGATCGCCGAGACGGGCTACCCCGCGAGCGTCCCGCTGGGGCAGGACGGCGACCCCCGCCAGTCCGCGCTGGCGTTCTACCCGCTGTTCCCGCTGCTGTGCCGGCTCGTGATGTCGGCGACCGGGGTGTCGTTCGCGACCGCGGGCGCGAGCGTCTCGCTGGTGTGCGGCGCCGCGGCCGCCGTGCTCGTGCACGCGCTCGTCCGGCACGCCGTGGCCGCGACCGGCGCGCGTGCGGTCGTGGCCGGGCGCGCGGCCTGGAGCGCGGCCGTGCTGTTCTGCTGCTCGCCGGTGTCCCCGGTGTTCCAGGTCGCCTACACCGAGGCCCTGGCCGTCGCCCTGCTCGCGGCCGTGCTGCTCCTGCTGCTGCGCGAGCGCTACCTGCCGGCGGCGCTGCTGGCCCTGCTGCTCGGTCTCTCGCGGCCCGTGGCGGTCCCGCTCACGGTCGTCGTCGTCGTCCACCTGGTGCTGCGGGCGCGCGCGGGCCGTGCGGCCGGCGTCCGCCCGGGCCCGGCGGCCGTGCTCCGGGCGCTCGGCCTGCTCGCGGCCTCCGGGGTGGCGGGCCTGCTCTGGCCCGTCACGGCCTGGTGGCTCACGGGCCGCGCCGACGCCTACACCGCGACCATGGGCGCCTGGCGGACCGGCGGGAGGGTGGTCTGGCTCGAGCCGTGGTGGGGCGTGTCGCAGTACGTCCTCGGCGCGGTCGCCGGCCCCGTCCTGCTCGTCGCGGCCGTCGCCGGGTTCACCGCCTGGGTCCTGTCGCGGCGCACCGCGCTGCTCGGCCCGCAGGTGCGCGCGTGGTGCCTGGCCTACGTCGGCTACCTGCTGCTCGTGCTCGACCCCTTCACGAGCCTCTTCCGCTACCTCGTCCTGCTCTTCCCGCTCGGCGGGCTCGTCGCGCTGCGACCGCGCAGCCGCGGCACGCTGCGCGCCCTGGTCGTGGCTTCGCTTGCGCTGCAGGTCGTCTGGGTCGCCTGGCTGTGGCGGTTCTCCCCACCGGCGGACTGGCCGCCGTGACGCGGACGCGCGACTCGCGGCGGGATCGGGTGCCCGGTCGCACGAGCACCGCCCCGGGGTGGGGATAATGGTCGTCCACACGCCGATCGCGGCTTCCAGCCGCGAGCCCGAGCGCGCGCACGAGACGACGAGAGAGGACGCACGCCGATGGCGGCCATGAAGCCGAGGACCGGAGACGGTCCGCTGGAGGTCACCAAGGAAGGGCGCGGCATCGTCCTGCGCATGCCGCTGGAGGGCGGTGGTCGTCTCGTCGTCGAGATGACCCCGGACGAGGCCAGAGCCCTGGGAGACGCCATCACCTCGGTCGTCGGCTGAGGGGACACCGCGGGGCGGGCACCGGACGGTGCCCGCCCCGCGGTCCGTCCACCCGACCCTCCGCACCCCCGAGCAGGCAGGACACCCCGTGACCACCACCTCCGCCGCTCCCCAGCTGCGCCGCTGGACCCCGCCGATCGTCCTGACCGCCCCGGGTCCGCTGGCCGCGCTCGACGCCGACGCCCTGGCGGGCTACGAGGTCCTCGGGGTGCCCGTCGCCCCCGCTCCCGCCGGCCCACCGGCCGCGTCCAGCGCGGCCGAGGACGGCTCCGCGCCGGCCGACGACACCGCGACTGCGCCGCCGGTGCTCCAGCCGCGGCCCGGGGCCGCCGACGCCGCGGTGCGCTACGGCGTCGACCTCGCCGCCGAGTGCACCGCGGAGGGCGTCTCGGGCGAGGCCGGCACGGCGACCCGGCTGCCCGTCGCCGTCCCCGCGGGGGCGCCGCGCAAGCTCGTCGTCGTGAGCGTCGGCGCCTCCACGCCCACCGACCTGCGCCGCGCGGGGGCCGCGCTGGCCCGGGCCGCGGGCGCCACCGCCGACGTCGTGACGACGCTCGCGGACGGGGTCGGCCCGCTCGGCGTCCAGGCCGTCGTCGAGGGCTTCCTGCTGGCGGCGCACACGGCGCCCCGCAGCGGCCGCCGCGCCGCCGGCCCCGCGCGCGAGGGCCGGCTGCTGCTCGTCGGCGACGTGGCCGCGGCCGACGTGGCGGCGGCCACCGCGGCGGCGGGCGCGACCCTGCTGGCCCGCGACCTCGCCGCGACGCCGTCCAACCTGAAGGACCCGGCGTGGCTGGTCGGCCAGGCGCGCGAGCTCGCCCGCGAGCACCGGCTGGGCCTCGAGGTCCGCGACGAGGACCGGCTGCGGGCCGAGGGCTTCGGCGGCATCCTCGCCGTCGGCGGCGGGTCCGCCTCCCCGCCCGCGCTCGTGCAGCTGCAGCACGTCCCGCGCGGCCGCGGCGCCGCCGGGGCCCCGCACGTGGTCCTCGTCGGCAAGGGCATCACGTTCGACTCCGGCGGCCTGTCGCTGAAGCCGCGCGAGTCGATGGTCGCGATGAAGACCGACATGGCGGGTGCGGCCGTGGTCCTGGCCACCGTCGTCGCCGCGGCTCAGCTGCGGCTCCCGGTCCGGGTCACCGCCCTGCTGCCGCTGGCGGAGAACGCGCTGGGGGCCGCCAGCTACCGTCCCGGCGACGTGGTGCGCCACCACGGCGGGCGCACGACCGAGATCGCCAACACCGACGCCGAGGGCCGCATCGTCCTGGGCGACGCCCTCGCCTACGCCGACGCGCAGCTCGACCCGGACGTCGTCGTCGACGTGGCCACGCTCACGGGGGCCGCGACGCAGGGCCTCGGCAAGCGCCACGGCGCCCTGTTCACGGGCGACGACGACCTGGCGGCCGCCCTGCTCGCGGCCTCGGCGGCGTCGGGGGAGCGGCTCTGGCGGATGCCGCTGGTCGAGGACTACGTCGACCTCATCGCCTCCGACCTGGCCGACTCCCGGCAGGTCACGGGGGTGCCCGGCGCGGGCGCCGGGTCGATCCTGGCCGCCCTGTTCCTGCGGCCGTTCGCGGGCGGCCGGCGCTGGGCGCACCTCGACATCGCGGGCCCGGCCCGCTCCGACGGCGCCGAGCACGAGGTCGGCCGCGGCGCGACGGGGTTCGGGGCCCGGCTGCTGCTCGCCTGGCTGCAGTCGCTCGCCGCCTGAGCGACCGCTCGCGGCCTGAGGACCGCTCGCGGCGGGCCCCCGCGGGGGTCAGCTGCGCTTGACCGCCAGCAGCAGCCCGTCGCCCGTCGGCAGCAGCGCGGGCAGCCAGCGGTCGTCCTCGACGACGCTGCGGCCGAGGTCGCGCACGGCCACGGTCTGGGCGTCGCGCGCGGCGGGGTCGGCGACCTTGCCCTTCCACAGCGCGTCGTCGACGACCAGGAGGCCCCCGGGGCGCAGCAGCCGCAGCGCCTGCTCGAGGTAGGCGGAGTACTCGCGCTCGTCGCCGTCGAGCAGCACCAGGTCGTAGGCGGCGTCGGTCAGCCGCGGCAGCACCTCCAGGGCCCGGCCCGGGATCATCCGGGCGCGGTTGGTCCGGATGCCGTCGTCCGCGACGGCCTCGCGCGCGGCCCGCTGGTGCTCGCCGTCGGTGTCGATCGACGTGACGACGCCCTCGTCGGCCATGCCGCGCAGCAGCGCGACGGTCGAGACGCCCGCGCCCGTGCCGACCTCGACGACCGTGCGCGCGCGCACGGCCGCGGCCAGCACCGTGAGGGTGGCGGCGACGCCGGGGGAGACGGCGTCGCACTCCAGGTCGGCGGCCCGGGCCCGGGCGCGCTGGAGGACCTGGTCCTCGGCGACGAACTGCTCGGCGTAGGCCCAGCTCGCGGGCTGCTTGGCGGGGGTCGGCACGGACCGCACCCTAGTGCGCGGCACGCAGCGTGCGCCGCGGGGCAGCGCAGCGCGACACCCGGGCGCGCGGCGGCCCGGCACTCCCGGCGCGCGTGCTCCCTGCGGGGGAGGGAGGGAACCGCTGCCGTCCTCCCTCCGTTGGACCCGGTGCAGCCGACCGGTGGGAAACGCCGACCGCGGCTCGCCCGGTGGAAGGACGTGGGAGACGATGGGTGCAGTGGCGGTGCCGTTCGCGGTCCCCCTTCCCGCCCGTCCCAGGAG